>JAJZSZ010000379.1 GCA_021849365.1 Bacteroidota bacterium
ACTCACGCCCGCATAGAACGTCCGTTGATTAAAGGAAAATCGCCCGATGAATTACGCGAATTCATCGATGGACTAATGCAAAAACGCCGTCCGTTTTACGAAAAAGCACATTATATTCTTACCGGTAAAGAAATCCTTGCAGAACAGGTTATTGAGCTGGTAAAGAAGAAGGATTAAATCAGGAATAACTTTATTTAAAACTTTGGCGATGGTCGAAATATGTGCGCTGGCATCGGGAAGCAACGGGAATTGTTATTACATAGGAAATGAGCAGGATGCAGTACTGATTGATGCCGGAATTTCGTGCAAGCAGATATTGAACCGCATTGGTGAGGCCGGTCTGGATGCGTCGCGCATTCGTGGAATTGTGATCAGTCATGAGCATACTGACCATGTCAGTGGAGTCAGGGTGTTGAGCAAGAAATTAGGAATTCCGGCATGGTTCAGTCAGGGAACTTACAATGCGCTGCGCGAAACGGAACAACCAGACCGGTATCATATTTTTGATCCGGAGAAACCTTTCCCAATCGGAACTTTCAAAATTCATCCTTTTCTGAAAAATCATGATGCTGCCGAACCTTGTTCCTTCCGTATTGAACACGACGACTGGCACATTGGTGTTTTCACGGATATTGGTGAGCCTTGCGACCGGCTAAAACATCACCTTCGCAAATGTCACGCCCTGTTCCTCGAAACCAATTACGACGAAAGAATGCTTTGGGATGGCCCATATCCGTATATACTGAAACGCAGAGTGGCCTCATCTCACGGGCATTTGTCCAACGATCAGGCATTTGATTTGGTTCGCGATCATGCTGGTCCCGAACTGGTTCATATCTTTCTGAGTCACCTTTCCGGCGAGAATAACCGTCCGGAACTGGCAGAGGAAAAATTCAAACCTTTGAGCGACCGGTTTAAGGTCAGCCTGACTTCACGGTCAACCTATAGTGGCTTTTGCAGGTTGAGATAGGTTTCGAATACAATAAAAAAATAAAGCCCTGCACGGGAAGGTGCAAGGCTTCATAAAATCTTAAAAATATTAGACTATTTATGCTAGTTTAACATTTACTGCGTTTAATCCTTTTCTTCCTTCCTGAAGTTCGAAGGTTACTTCGTCATTTTCTCTGATTTGGTCAACCAACCCTGAAACATGAACGAAGAATTCTTTGTCAGACTCGCTGTCCTTAATAAACCCGAATCCTTTAGATTCGTTGAAAAACTTAACTTTACCTGTTTTCATAATAGTGATAAAAAATTGAAATATGAAACAAATATAGTCAAATTAGCATCCGAACATTAAAAAATGTTAAAGAAAAGTTGCTTTTGAAGAAAATCGAATAAACAGAACATAAACGCTTAATTTAAAAATGAAAGAGCTGTCAGTTTCCGAGACCGAAACTGACAGCTCTTTTGTTTATAGTTTTGCAAATCAGGCTTTATCAGTTGTTCAGCAAGTTGTTGCTCAACGCCTGAAGTGTCTGTTTTTTAAGCTCAGTTTTTACAAGCACCGAAATGTTGTGATGACTTCCGCCGTAAGAAATCATCCGGATTGGAATTTCCTTTAAAGCATTGAATACTTTAGCCGCAAATCCCGATTCTTCAGCGATCATTTCTCCAACAATACAGGCAATCGTCAGATCCGATTCAACTTCAACTTCACCGTATTCCTTTAATTCTGAAACGATTTCATTCAAGTGTTTAACATTGTCGATAGTCAGCGAAACCGAAACTTCAGAAGTCGAAATCATATCGATAGGCGTTTTGAAGAACTCGAAAATTTCGAATACGTTTTTCAGGAAGCCGTATGCATTTAACATGCGATATGAACGGATTTTTATTGCAGTGATTCCGTCTTTGGCTGCAACCGCTTTAATCCCGTGGCCGCTCGATTCAGAAGCAATCAATGTTCCGGGATCGCTTGGGTTCATGGTGTTTTTCAAACGTACCGGAATGTTCTGCAGTTTCGCTGGCAAAACCGTTTGCGGGTGAAGAATTTTCGCACCGAAATAAGCCAGCTCGGCAGCCTCGTCAAACGAAAGCTGATCAATTTTCTTTGTATTTTCTACGTAGCGCGGGTCGTTGTTGTGGAATCCGTCAATATCGGTCCATATTTCAACTTCTTCCGAGTCAATGGCTGCACCAATCAATGTTGCAGTGTAGTCGCTTCCTCCTCGTTGAAGGTTGTCAATGTCGCCATTGGCATTCCGGCATATAAATCCCTGTGTGATATAATAATCGGCAGGTTCCGATGCTTCAAGAACTTTGGCTACATTTTCACGGATAAAATACAGGTCGGCAGCTTTGTCAGCATCAATTTTCATAAAGTCTAAAGCTGGCAGATAGAGGGCTTTGTATCCGTTTTCGAGCATCAGTTCGGTGAACATGGCTGTTGAAAGCACTTCGCCCTGGGCTACGATAGTGTTTTCAGTAACTTCGCTAAAATCTCCTGAAGTGAGTGATTTTATAGTTTGAAAGATTCCGGAAACAATTGCTTTTCCTTTTTCTTTCTTTTCTGGAGTAGCATACAAATCGTTTACTACTTTATAATACTTCTGTTCAAGTTGGCTGATAACTTGTCGGGCTGCGTCTTTGTTCTTCTTCTGCAGATAGTTGGCAATTTCAACCAGTGAATTTGTCGTGCCCGACATGGCCGACAAAACAACTAACTTCTGATTTCCATCAGTAATAAGCTGCATTACTGCACGCATGTTTTCAACCGATCCTACGGAGGTTCCTCCAAATTTTAATACTTTCATATTGTAGACTTCTTATTTAAAAGGAGTTAAAAGCTCTTTTTCTAAATGAATAGCAAAGATGATAATATTTTTTGAATTTGAAGGGTAAAATTACAATCTGCAAGCAAATAATAGTTAATATTTAAAAATTCGTGTTTTTATTGCTGAATTTAGCCTTAATTCTTTTGAATTGAAAGTTGTTCGTTTTAGAAAGTCCCAAATATGGAGTGCTTCGCTGAATTGAACCAAATCGTTGAATAAATGTGAAATCCTTCGCGATTGGTATTCAATTTTCGCTCAATACTTAGTACCGGGTCACCAACAGGCAAATTCAATAGTTGGGCTATTTTCTGATCAGCTTTAATTGCTTTCAGTTTTTGCTCTCCGCCTTTTATTTCTATTTGATATTGAGAACGAAGTGTTTCAAACAACGATTTATTTTCGAAGGAGCGGGCGGTCAACCGCGGTAGATTAATGTTTGGCAGGTGGTTGATGTCGTAAAAAACCGGTTGTCCATCCACGAGACGAAGGCGTTCCATATATATACATCCCGATTCTCGCTCAATCTGGCTCAATTCGAAAGGGAAATTTTCTTCCCAGGGCCTGATTTGTGGTTTTTGTAAAATCTGGGTTTGCAAATATTGATTGCCAATAGCTGAAGCTGTTCCTGAAATGCTCAAAATCCCAATTTCCTGCGGTGGCTTGCGCACGATACTTCCTTTTCCCTGTTTTTTCTGAATAAATCCTTCCTGAACCAAAACTTCCAAAGCCTGACGAACCGTCGGACGAGTGATGTTATGGACTGCGCATAATTCATTTTCTGAAGGGAGTAAACTTCCTTCGGCATAAACTCCTGTAAGAATGTGTTTTCGGAGAATCTCGTATATTTTTTTATACTGTGGTAGCTTATTTTCTTCCGCCATAATCGGGTGATTTTGAATCAAAAGTAATAAAATATTTTAAATCTTTAAAATTAACTTGTAAATACAAGTTAAAAAGATTAGTTTTGACCCCAGAACACTAACTGTACTATAACTATAGCTAAATAAGAGATTTGCTTGAAGTTGTTTAAGTTGGTTGTGTTTACAAGTAAAGTTGAATTGTAAAAACAAATCAAATATGGCAATTCCAGTTTTAATGCCTCGCCAGGGGCAATCCGTTGAGACCTGTATAATAGGTGAGTGGTACAAGAAAAAGGGCGATGCCGTGAAAGTGGGCGATATCCTTTTTTCTTACGAAACAGACAAAGCTTCGTTCGAAGAAGAAGCAAAAGCCGATGGTATTTTATTAGATGTTTTCTTTGCCGAGGGCGATGAAGTTCCGGTATTAGTAAATGTGGCCGTTATTGGCGCTGCCGGCGAATCAATCGACGAATTCCGCCCGGGAGGTCAGGCAGCTACACAAGTTGCAGAAGTTGCGGCCGTTGCAGAAGTAAAGGCTGAAGCTGTTGCAGCTCCTGAAGTAAAAACCGTTGCAGAGCCAGCAGGTAAAGTAAAAATTTCACCACGGGCGAAAAATACTGCTGAAAAATTGGGCGTTGCCTATCAGCAATTGGCTGGTTCGGGCCCCGAAGGCCGTATCATTGAGCGCGATATTGAAGCCGCTGCCCAGACATTGCCAAAACTGACTCCATTGGCGCAGGAAGTGGCCAAAGCTGAAGGTCTCAAGACTGGAGAAACTG
>JAJZSZ010000380.1 GCA_021849365.1 Bacteroidota bacterium
CAGCTTCAGGAATTGAACCTCTCGGGCAACAAATTGAGTTATATCGATGCGTTGGGGAATCTGCAGCAGCTTCGAAGTGTCGATTTGTCGAATAACACAATTGACGATATTTCTCCACTCTTTGAGATTCCAACCCTTGAATATACCGACCTCACCGGTAACCGGATTTCTCAGGCACAAATACAGGAATTGCGTGAAATGGGTGTAACTGTTGATTTCTGAACCTGTCGCCGTTTTTGAAATTCTTGATTCAGTATTTCCTACTTTATTTCTGAAAATAAGATAGTTGGTGGATTAAGGCGCTTCTGGTTTATTTAAGCTTGCGAACAGTTTCACCGATTTTGGGTTCAAATGGTTACATTTGCACAACATCAACAATAAGACAATGAGTAGCGAACATTTGCACGATGACCATAAAAATATCCTGAAAGGACTTGAATCGGCCGATTCATTGAAAGTGATAGATACAATTGAAGAACTGCGCAACTCGGGCAGAGCTTCGGATATTCCTCTCTTGGTCGAACTTTTGCATCTGACGCAAAATCCGGAGATAAAATCAAAAATTACTGGTTTGTTTGCTAATTTAAAGGAAAGTGATACCATTCCATTGATTATTGGAGCCATTCAGAATCAGAAATATGCACCTGAATTGAAAGAATTGGTGGCTTGTTGTTGGGAAAACGGACTTGATTACAGCAATTATCTCAGCTTGTTTGTAGGGTTGTTGATCGATAACGAATTCGCGATTGCATTTGAAGCCTACACAGTGATTATGAATTTGGAAACCCGTATTGATCACAAAATCATCGATCAGGAAATTGACCTTTTGGAGCGGGCCTTATCGTCGGCACCAGAGCAAAAACGTCAGTTAATGCTGGATGTAATTGATTTTCTGCCGTCAATTGGATTTTAGGTGGTTTTGAGCTTAGGGCAAGGAGCTTGGAGAAATGCTTCAGTGTTCAACCTGCAACTTTAAATCAATCCATCATTCCTTCAATCCCTCAGTAGTACTGCCGCTCGCCAAAAATGGTACTGCCGATACGAACCATGGTGCTGCCTTCTTCAATAGCAAGCAGGTAATCGCCCGACATACCCATTGAAATGTCTTTGAAAGCTGCATTTCCTGAAAAATAGGCTGTTTTCAGGCGATCAAAATGGTGTTTCAACGAAGCAAATTCTTTGCGGATTTGAGTTTCGTCGTCGGTAAAAGTGGCCATGCCCATCACACCGCAAATTCTCACATTTTCGAGTTCAGCAAATTCGTCGGATTGGAGCATTTCTTTGGCCTCTTCCCAAGACAAGCCAAACTTGGTTTCTTCTTCGGCAATATGAAATTGCAGCAGGCACGAAATTACCCGCGATGCTTTTCGGGCTTCGGTATTGATGGCTTTCAGCAGTTTAAACGAATCGACACCGTGGATCAGATGCACAAACGACGCCATGTACTTGATTTTGTTCGTCTGCAAATGACCAATAAAATGCCATTCAATATCTTTGGGCATTGCCTCGTATTTGGCAGTCATTTCCTGCACTTTATTCTCGCCAAATGCCCGTTGCCCTTGGTTGTAGGCTTCCATCAGCATTTCAACAGGCTTGGTTTTCGAAACCGCAATCAACTGAACCTGAGCCGGCAGGTGCGATTTTACAAGGTCGATATTTTCAGCAATACTCATGTTTCAAAAATAACATTTAAAGCCGTTACAAAGCAAGTTCGGAGTGCCTAAAGTGAGCTAAAGTTAGAAGTCGAAAAACGAATGGTTAAATTGTCATATGGCTAAATTGTTTTTAACCATACAGCCATTTAACTATTCAACCATTTTCATTTTCAAATCTCCTCGTCTCCATTCTCCTGTCTTCGGTCTTCCGACTTCCGGCTTTTTCCTATCTTTGGCGCGGCTATGAACGAAATTCAAAAACATACGATAGAACAACTGAATCGGTGGGGCGCAGAGGGCAAACCCTTTGTTTTTCTGATCGATTTCGACTTCGAAGAACCTCGCCTTTTTGCTATCGACGATGCTTCGGAACTGCTCTGGAAAACTCCTGAGATGAAGAATTTCAAACCTTCGGAAGTTGCAAAAAAGAAGGTCGAATGGGAAGTTTTGTCTGTTTCGTATGAGCGCTACCAAAAAGCTTTTCTGCAGGTGCAGTCGCATATTCACGGCGGCGATACCTATTTGCTCAACCTGACGATGCCCAGCCAAATAAGGACTAATTTAACGTTGGAAGAAATTTTTCACCAGAGTGACGCGCCGTATAAAATTTGGCTGAAAGATCAGTTTGTGTGTTTCTCTCCTGAAATTTTTGCGCGGATAAACAATGGAGTTATTTCATCATTTCCCATGAAAGGTACAATTGACGCGGCTTTGCCGAACGCCGAAGAATTGCTGCTGAACGACGAAAAAGAAGTGGCCGAGCACCACACCATCGTTGATTTAATCCGGAATGATTTGAGCATAGTAGCCACTGACGTAGAAGTTGATCGCCTGATGTACCTCGACCGGATTTCGACCAATCGCGGCGATTTGCTGCAAATGAGCTCGCAGATTTCAGGAAAATTGCCTGAAAACTACCGCCAAAATATTGGGAACATTTTGGCAAAACTACTTCCGGCTGGCTCTATTTGCGGTGCGCCAAAACCCAAAACGGTTGAAATCATTAAAAGAGCCGAGCAATACCATCGCGGTTATTATACCGGCGTTTTTGGTATTTTTGATGGAACGAACCTCGACAGTTGTGTGCTGATTCGCTATCTCGAGCAACAAGGTGACGAGCTGATTTTTAAAAGCGGTGGCGGAATTACGTTTTTGAGCGACTGCGAAACTGAATACAACGAATTGATGCAGAAAGTATATGTCCCCATTGGTTGAATCGATCAAGCTGCAAAATGGGAAGCTGTTTAATCTCGGCTACCACCAGAATCGCATGAACGACGCGTTGGCGGAGCTTTTCCCCGAAGCCAGGGCTATTGAGCTGGCGAAGGTCATTTCAATTTCTGAAAATTGTCGAGTGGGCTTATACAAAGTTCGTGTTTTATACGGACCAATCGTTGAAGCTGTCGAGATTGAGCCGTATCATTTTCGCACCATCCAAAGCCTGAAAGTAGTGCACCACGAAAGTATCGATTATCACCTGAAATACACCGACCGTCAAATCCTTCAGCAATTGTATGCGCAACGTGGCAATGCCGACGATATTATCATCGTAAAAAATGGACTGGTGACCGATTCGTTTGCAGCCAACCTGATTTTTTTCGATGGAACTAAATGGATAACAACTGACTCCCCACTTTTAAAGGGAACGCAACGGCAATATTTATTAGAACAAGGTATAATCACGGAATTTGAAATACGAGAAAGCGATATTTCAGCTTTTCAGAAAGTTGGTTTAGTCAATGCTATGGTGAGTTTTGAGGATATGCCGGTGATTCCGGTGGAGAAAATCTATAGTCACTAGTCTCTGGTATCAAGCTGTGAGTATCAAGAAAAAATCGTGATACTTGTGTATTGTGACTTGAAGCCCTTTTAAACCTCCACTTCCAGCCCGTCATACGATAAGAAAACATTCTCCGGAAGTTCTTTTTGCACTTCATCGTAAAAGCCCATCTGATGCGAAAGGTGGGTCAGGTAAGCCTTTCCCGGTTTTACTTCAGCAATAACTTCGAGCGCCTGGGGCAAACTGTAATGCGAGATGTGGTCTTCTTTCCGGAGGGCATTCAATACCATAACATCGAGGCCGCGCAGCTTATCAAGCTCTTGTGGTTCAAGCCGGTTAATGTCGGTTACGTAGGCCATCTTCCCAAATCGGAAGCCGAAAACCGGCAGTTTATAATGAAACCCACGGATGGGTAAAACTTCAAGACTTCCTATTTGAAAAGGCTTATTTTCAATCAAATGCAGGTGCATTTGTGGAATTCCGGGGTATTTCCAGGCAGCAAAAACATAATCGAAAATACGCCGGATGGCCACCTGTACGCGCTCTTCGGCATAAATATCGGTGGGCTGTTTTTGTACCCAGTTAAAGGCACGAATGTCGTCGAGCCCAAAAATATGATCGACATGCTCGTGAGTCAGGATAATGCCATTCAAATGCTTCACTTTATGAGTTAGCATTTGCTGGCGGAAATCAGGCCCGGCATCAATTACGAAGCATTGCGATTCTGTTTCGATCATCACCGACGCGCGCAACCGTTTGTCCCTCGGGTTTTCCGACTGGCAAACGGGGCATTGGCAGGCTACTACCGGCACTCCCTGCGACGTTCCTGTTCCTAGAAAAGTAAGTTTCAACTTCAGAATATTTGATTCACAAAAATAAGGATTGCCCTCCGCTCGCCGAAGGTTTTTAACTATTTTTGAAAAAAAATTACGGATGGCCAAATTGTATCTGATTCCT
>JAJZSZ010000381.1 GCA_021849365.1 Bacteroidota bacterium
CGAGGTATTCGAGACCGATGCATTTCATGCCGGAATGGACGAGGTTTTTTATATTGGCGACGACAAATGTCCGCGCTGCGGAGGTAGGGATAAGGCAGAACTTTTTGCCGGTGAGGTGAACCTGATTCGTAATCACCTGGCTGGAAAGAACCGCCAACTCTGGATTTGGGGCGACCGCCTGCTCGACGGAAAAACCGGCTGTTTAGGTATGTGGGAAGCCAGCATGAACAACACGCACCGGGCCATCGACCTGATTTCGAAAGACGTGATGATTTGCGACTGGCATTACGAACGACCCGACCTTACTGCTGTGTATTTTGCACTCAAAGGATTTAATGTATTGACTTGTCCTTGGCGCAATCCTGAAAATGCGGTGAAACAAACTCAGGATATGTTCAGGTATCGGGCAGCTTCACCACTTGAGATGAAAGAGCGTTTTCAGGGAATGTTGCAAACCGTATGGTCGGGAGCAGGCCAGTTTATGGACGAATATTATGGCCGAAAAACTGATTTGAAAGAGACCAGAAACACACAAACCAATTGCTTTAAAGCGCTCTTTAATGAGATTGAAGCACAAAGCCGATAATCAATCCTTCAATAATTCAGTCCTTCAATATTTACTATGCCAAACCGAATTTACACCATCGATATTTTCAGGGCAATTACCATGTTGCTAATGATTTTTGTAAACGATTTGTGGTCGCTGACCGGCGTTCCGGCGTGGATGGAACATGCGCGTGCCGATCAGGATTTCCTTGGATTTTCGGATATCGTTTTTCCTTGCTTCCTGTTTATTGTGGGTATGGCAATTCCTTACGCCATTCGGAACCGGATCTCAAAAGGTGAGTCGAACCAGCAGATTTTGTTTCATATTGCACTGCGGTCGGCTGCGCTTCTGGTAATGGGAATTTTCACAGTTAATACCTCCGATTTAAATGTGCAGGCTTCAGGATTGACCCGCGAGGGATTTCAAATATTGATGGTTATTGGATTTTTCCTGATTTGGAATGTTTATCCGAAGGCTGAAGGTGGAAGGAAGTATTTGTTTTGGGGATTGCAGGCTCTTGGTGTGGCTTTGCTTATAACGTTGGCACTGATTTTTAAAGGGGGTAAGGATGGTGCCGGCCACATGACAACTCAGTGGTGGGGAATACTTGGTTTGATTGGCTGGACTTACCTGATTACAGCTCCGATTTATTTGTTTGCCCGCAGATTTTCCGGAATATTGCTTGCTTTCTGGGGAATTTTTACCCTGATAAACATTGCTGAACATGCTCATTGGTTTAAAACACCCATTCCGGGTGGAGGGGCGTTCCAGGGATTTGCCTTTGCCGGAATTGCCGCCAGTCTTCTGCTTGACCGGGCAAAAAGTATTCAGAAGAAGCAACAGTTGCCTTTGATTTACGCAGCTTCAGGAATTGTGTTGGTTGCTGCCGGATTGGTTTTGCGCAACTTTTTTATCATTTCAAAGATTCAGGCAACACCTACCTGGGTCTTCCTTTGCAATGGGGTAGCTTTCGGATTTCTGGCCCTGATTTATTTTGTAGTCGATCTGAAAGGAAAAGCCAGCTGGTTCAACCTGATTAAACCTGCCGGAACTAGTACGCTCACCTGTTACCTTATTCCGTATGTATATTACAGCGTGGCCACTTATGCGTTTACTTTACCTGCATTTCTGAAAGATGGAATAATTGGGCTTGCAAAATCGATGGTCTATGCCATGATTGTAATCGGCCTCACAGCATTGCTGGGGAAAGTGAAAGTGCGACTAAAAATTTGATTTTGGAGCCCTGTTCGATTATGATTTTTTTGGTTCAATCAGATCCCAAAGATTTCCGTAGAGATCAGCAAAAACAGCGACTGTTCCATATGATTCCTGTTTTGGTTCGCGCACAATCCGTATGTTTTCCTGAATAAGATTCTGATAATCGCGTTCAAAATTATCGGTGTACAGAAATAAGAATACCCGGCCTCCGGTTTGATTTCCAATGTACTTTTTCTGTTCGTCGGAAGAGGCTTTAGCCAATAATAGGCAACATTCACGGCTTCCGGGAGGAGCTACCAGAACCCAACGTTTATCTTCGCTAATTGGAGTATCCTCGATGAGGGAGAAATTCAGTTTTTGGGTGTAGAATTTTATAGCTTCATCATAATCCGCCACAAGCAAACTAATGTGTGCAATATGCTGATTCATTTTGTCTCTTTTTTTATATAAAAGTAATTTAACTTTCGGGAATAAGGATATTCTAAGGGACTTAGTTGTGCACGCAACCTTTTTTTGATCAGGCACGTCTAGGAATTATCAATGTTCAAAAAAACTACCTGATTATGAGAAAATTTTTACTCTTTGCGTTTATGCTGGTTGGCCTGATAACCAACGCGCAAACCAGCATTACCAATGGCAATTGCAAGGCTCAGTTTAAATATGCCATAAATACGCAGGTAATGACTCTTTTGCCTGCTACTGCCATTAATTTTTACGATCGGTCGGAAGGACAGGTAACCGAATGGTATTGGGATTTTGGTGATGGAAATACCAGCCGCGAGCAAAACCCAATGTTTGTGTTTAACCATCCTCAAGTTGGGACGAATGTGAAAATGAGCCCTTACCGAACAGTGGGTCTCACCATTTTGACCAGCGATGGATGCAAAAGTTTCTACTCGGAAACGATCAACATTATGGACGGAACGACTTATGTGGCCCCTGCATGTATGGCACGATTCAAATATTATCAAAAAGCCTATGATGCAACTGGCGGAACAGCTTCATTCCAGCTTACAAACCTCTCGGAAGGCGATTCGCTGACTTATTTGTGGCAGTTCGACAATGGTAAAACAAGCACTGAAAAAGAACCGGTTGTAACATTCGATTTGACACAGAAAGAACGAAAAGTTTGCCTGACCGTCTCTGGAAAGAATAAGTGCATGGATACATTCTGCGACGCGGTTTATGTTACCGATCCGAATGCTCCGGTTGTCGATCCGGTCAAATGTTATACTGCATTTGGATACACCGTTAATTTCGATATCAAGCTTTTTGCCCCAGGCTTAGCTCTGAATTTTTACTCCAAAGCCTCGCCCGAAGCCGTTGAGTGGAAGTGGGAATTTGGTGATGGAACGGTTAGCGACGAACAAAACCCCATGCACATTTATAATTTCCCGATATCGACTGACGATACGACTAAAGACAATGGCGACCGAAAGGTTTGCCTGACCGTAAAAACAAAAGACGGATGTGTGGCGTCGTATTGCGAAACCATCAATATTTACATGAAGACTACCCCTCCGGATTACGATCCGCAGCAGTGCCACGCCTGGTTTAAATACTACAGGCCAACCGATTTAATAACCATTCCGGAAGTCATTCCTTATAAATTTGTTGATGCTTCAGAGGGAAAAGTGGTGAGCCGGATCTGGCAGTTCGAAGATGGCACTACCAGCACCGAAGCCGAACCTTTGGTTAGTTTTGATTTTCAGAAAGCTACTCAAAAAGTTTGTTTGACTATTTATACTGCCGACAGTTGTTCGAGCACCTGGTGTGAAGTGATTTATGTAACCCAGCCCATACCCGATACCGTTTACACTGAAAAACCTGTTGGGAACTATTATACAATGCGGTATAAATCGAGTTTCCCAATTCAGATGTCGTCGTGTGCCGGATACGCTATGGCCCAGGTTTACAAAGGCGACTCTGTTGTGAATGCAACGCATTACCTTTGGTCAAACGGAGTGGAGGGTCAGGAAGTAAAAGGTCTGTGCCCAACACAGTCATACTCGGTAAAAGCCTTAACTCCTGATGGAACTATCGTTTCAGGAACATTTATTTTCAATTCCGACGGGTCGGTGACTGAAGTTCCGGTTAACTGGTATATTACGGGCAGTAGCAACGACTGGCATGTGAAATACGATTTGATTAATTCAAACTATACTGTTGAATGGCGTCTTTGCGACGGAACCATTGTAAGAAGCGATAGCGTGTCGCTGGCCTCAATAAACTGCGGAGCCAGGGAGTCGAACCTGATTTTGAAAGATGCTGCAGGCAATGTGGTTTACTCTGAAAATATCTCGCTGAAGAGCCTTGCAACATTTATTAGTCCCGGTCTGGCAACAACAGCAGTTAAGCTCTTCCCGAATCCGGTGACCGACGTTTTGAATATTCAGTATTCAGGAAATAGTGTTGACGAAATGCTGGTTGAAATCGTGGATATGTCGGGTAAGTCAATTCTGGTACAAAAACTTTACAGCGTGGATGCCGGACAGACAATCAGTTTGAATGTCGGTTCGCTGCGAAAAGGGATCTATTTGTGTCGCCTAACTTCAGGAGGTCAGATAATTGATATAGAGAAGTTTGGCAAATAATATCAGTTGTATTTCTATATTTCTCCG
>JAJZSZ010000382.1 GCA_021849365.1 Bacteroidota bacterium
AGGAATTGCTGAAGTCGATGTTGTAGACCAGGCAACTAAAATTTTGAAAGAAAAATTAAGTTCAGGCACTCTTGTATTGCCCACCGGCGTATCGTATAAATTTGCCGGTAATTACGAGCATCAGATTAGGGCCACCAAACGATTGGCAATTGTAATACCAATAAGTTTGCTCCTGATCTTGTTGTTGCTTTATTTCCAATTCCGAACGGTCACAGCATCCCTCATTCACTTCTCTGGAGTATTCGTTGCTTTTGCCGGAGGATTTATCATGCTTTGGTTGTACGGGCAAGACTGGTTCCTGAATTTTTCAATTGAAGGGATCAATCTTCGGGATATGTTCCAGATGCACACGATTAATTTGAGCGTCGCGGTCTGGGTCGGTTTCATCGCTTTGTTCGGAATCGCTACCAACGACGGGGTAATCATGGGAACCTATATCCACCAGGTATTCGAACAGCGACATCCCGGCACTGTTCACGATGTTCGCGAAGCTGTAGTGGCTGCAGGTTTGAAACGTGTCCGGCCGGCAATGATGACCACCGCTGTTGCTGTTATCGCGTTGTTACCTGTTTTATCATCGAACGGAAAGGGTTCCGACATCATGATCCCTATGGCAATTCCAATGTTTGGAGGCATGGTCATTCAGGTAATGACCGTCTTTGTTGTTCCGATGTTTCAGGCCATGTGGAGAGAAGGAGCCGTGACCAGACATAGTAAATTAGCAATTAATAACCATAACAATCAAGATGAAGATGAAAACTCAGGCATATAAAAAAATATTGTTATTGTTGCTTGCTCTTGGGAGTTGGGTTATTGGAAGTAGTCAGGAACAGACTGATTCTTTATTCAACTATCTTGAAATTGCAGCCAAAAATAACCCAACGGTACTTCAGCGGTATGCTGAATATGAAGCTGCTTTACAGAAAGTGCCTCAGGTGGGCAGTTTACCAGATCCAGAAGCCAGTCTTGGGGTTTTCCTAAAGCCTATGGAACTGGTTGGAGGTAATCAGTTGGCCGATATCCAACTGATGCAAATGTTCCCCTGGTTTGGCGTGTTGAAAAATGCAAAAGACGAAATGAGCCTGATGGCTAAAGCCAAATACGAAACATTTCGTGATGCAAAATTGCAGGCATTCTATGACGTGCAGCGAACCTGGTACGAATTGAACAAGATCAAACAGAATATCCACGTTTCGGAAAAAAACATTGATCTGCTTCGCACAATTGAACGGCTGGCCGTTGTCAGGTTCAAAGCCGGTCCTTCAGGGAGCAGTTCTGCGCCTTCCGGACCAACACCAAGTCCGGCTTCCGGCAAAAGTTCTTCTTCCGGATCTTCAGGAATGAATACCATGGGTGGTGGTTCGGGCAGTTCTTCCGGATCAGCTTCAAGCCAGTCGGCCTCACCAATGGGGGGCAGCGCAATGGGTTCCTCCTCTGGTGGCTCGGGGCTTTCGGATGTATACCGGATTCAGATCGAAATTGGCGACCTTCAGAATAATATTAACCTGCTGAAAAACCAATTAATTACCATTTCAGCACAATTTAACGGTTACCTGAACAGGCCACAAACTGCAATTGTAAGTGTACCGGAAACAATGAAGCCTGAAAGTTTTGAGACTTCGCTAATTGCAGTATCAGATAGTATCTTGAAAAACAATCCGATGCTGGGGATGCTTCAATTCGAACAACAATCGCTGGAAGCCCGCAAACAAATGGTTACCAAGATGAGCTATCCGATGGTTGGGGTGGGCATTAATTACTCGCTGATCAATAAAAATGAAATGTCAACATCGCCAATGAACGGGAAAGATATGATTATGCCCGAGGTTAAGGTTACATTGCCTATTTACCGCAAAAAGTATAAGGCAATGCGCGATGAAGTTGATTTTTTGAAATCAGCTAATACCAATAATTATCAGGCTGCTGCTAATTCTTTGCAAACCGAGTATTATCAGGCATTGCAGTTATACCAGGATGCTCAGCGCAGGGCAAAACTTTATGCTGATCAATATCAGTTAGCATCCAAATCGCTCGATATTCTGTTCAAAAGTTTTGCATCGTCGGGGGCGTCGCTCACCGATGTACTCCGTGTCAGGCAGCAAACACTCGATTACGAATACCGGCAAGTGGAAGCAGTAGCTGACTACAATACGTCGGTTGCATGGCTCAAACGATTAATGGCATTTACGAAGATTCAGTAACTCAAAAATTAAAATAAGATGAAAATATTTAGTAATAAATACGTCCGCTTTAGCCTCATTCTGATTGGGGGTATTTTGCTTGGTTGGATATTCTTCCATTCATCTCCGGCCAAAGAAGAAAAACACGACCATGCTGCCGAAACAGCAAAAGGTGAGGTATGGACTTGTGCCATGCACCCGCAAATACGAATGGATAAACCCGGTAAATGCCCCATTTGTGCGATGGATTTAATTCCACTTTCTCAAAGCGGGACCGCAGAAATGGATCAAGCTGCCGTACATCTGACCAAAGAGGCCGCCCAGTTGGCCAATGTATTAACATCAATTGTTTCGCGCCAGAATCCGGTAAAAGAAGTACGGCTTTATGGCAAAGTTCAGACTGATGAAAGGTTGCTGCAAAATCAGGTCTCGTTTATATCGGGAAGAATCGAAAAATTGCTGGTTAATTTTACAGGAGAACCTGTTCGGAAAGGGCAGCCACTGGCGCTTATCTATTCCCCGGAACTTGTAACTGCCCAGCAAGAGTTACTCGAAGCAGCCAAAACCAAACAAACACACCCCGAAATTTACGAAGCGGCTAAAGAAAAACTTCGCCAGTGGAAACTGACTGATTCGCAAATTTCGACTATTGAAAGCTCGGGAAATGTCAGATCAACTATTGAAGTGGAATCAACCACTTCAGGAATTATCACCGCACGGCGCGTCAATAATGGTGACTACGTTGGTCAAGGCTCTGTGCTTTACGAAGTATCAGACCTATCGCGTGTTTGGATTCTGTTTGATGCTTACGAAAGCGACCTTCCCTTCCTGAAAAACGGTGATAAAATTGATTTCACAGTACAGGCACTGCCCGGTTCATCATTTGCGGGAACAATAAAATTTATTGACCCAGTGATTGATCCGGTGAACCGCGTAGCCAAAGTTCGGGTCGAAATCGGCAATCCGGGAAGCAAACTGAAACCTGAAATGTTCGTCACCGGACTTGTAAATGCCAATCTCCGGGAACTTCAAGATAAGCTGGTGATTCCTCGTTCGGCAGTGCTTTGGACGGGTAAACGTTCGGTTGTGTACGTGAAACAACCGGATAGCGAGGAGCCTGTTTTTAAAATCCGTGAAGTTGAATTGGGCCCTCAATTGGGGAATAGTTATGTGGTTTTGGACGGTCTGGCCGACGGTGAAGAAATTGTGACTCAAAGTGCGTTCAGTGTGGATGCCGCCGCCCAGTTGGAAGGCAAGCCCAGTATGATGAATCCTTCAGGAGGCAAAAAAGCAAGCTCAATGCCAGGAATGGTAATGCCGGGCGATGATAATTCAGGAGGTAGCGCTCCTGCGAACGCGAAACCGACGGATAACAACGACATGTCAGGGATGGATATGGGAAGTGGTTCAGGAGCGGCTAAAATGGAACATCAAACCATTAAAGTTTCGGGCAATTGCGACCAATGTAAACAACGGATTGAGACCGCTGCAAAATCCGTTTCAGGGGTAATTTTGGCTGACTGGAACACTGAAACAAAAATGTTGCACGTTCAGTTTGACGGGGCGAAGACCAATTTAGATGATATACAGAAAGCAGTTGCCAAAGCTGGCCACGACACCGAAAAATACAAAGCTTCGGATGCTGCCTATAAAGCGCTTCCGGAGTGCTGTAAATATCGGAAATAAGAGTTTAACCATTTAATTTTAAAGAGGATGAAAACTAAAGTTTTAAGTTTGGTAACCCTGATTATGTTTGGGGTAGTTGTTGCTTTTGCTGGCAATAAAGTTGAGAAAATAAAGGTTTATGGAAATTGTGACCAGTGTAAAGCGCGTATCGAAAAAGCGGCCAAAGCCGTTGACGGAGTTGCCACAGCCAATTGGAACAAGGAAACCAAGATGATGGACCTGGCTTTTGATGATTCGAAAACCGACGTTCATAAAGTGTCAATGGCCATTGCCAATGCAGGTCACGACACCGAAATGCACAAGGCTACCGATGAAGCATATAACAAACTGCCAGGGTGTTGCAAGTACGAACGTGCAAAGGCTGGCATGAAGATGGACGGCAAAAAGGACACGAAAATGGACATGAAGATGGACCATAAAATGTAAATAGTTCCCCGGAAATAAGGAATATTTCAGGCAGCAACTCATTTTTTAAAATTGATCCGGTGACTACAGGTCATCGGATCAATTAGATCGGAA
>JAJZSZ010000383.1 GCA_021849365.1 Bacteroidota bacterium
ATTCCGCATACCGTTATTCCGGATAATACCGGCGGACACCTGATGCAACACCGAATGGTTGACCTGATAATTGTAGGGAGCGACCGGACGACCATGAACGGCGATGTGGCTAATAAAATTGGCACATACCTGAAGGCGCTTGCTGCAGCAGATAACGGTGTGCCGTTTTATGTTGCCTTGCCTTCAACCACCATTGATTGGACCTTAAATGATGGTCTTACTGAAATTCCTATCGAGCAGCGGGATGGAAGAGAAGTTTCGTTTATGGAAGGCAAAATAGGTGAGGAGATCGCCGAATTCAGAATCATTCCGGAGAAAAGTGCGGTGGCAAACTATGGCTTTGATGTTACGCCTGCGCGATTGGTTACCGGACTAATCACCGAAAGAGGCGTTTGCAAGGCAACCCGCGAAGGCATTTTAAGCCTGTTTCCTGAAAAAAAGATATTGCAATGACTGAAGGATATATTAAATTTCAATGTGATTGGGCGAAAGAAGAAATCCTGATCCCTGACCCGATTTTGCAGTCGCTGAAAAAAGAGCGTTCCCGGCTTTATAATTTGAATCTGATTGGGATGTATCCAGATGGAATTGGCTTTGGGAATATTTCAATCAGAACCGAAGGAACCTTATTTATAATTACCGGTAGTGCAACCGGGCAATTTGCCACGCTCAACCGATCGCATTATGCATTTGTTTCGGCGTACAGTTTTGCCGGAAATTCTATTTCCTGCCAAGGACAGACCAAAGCCTCGGCCGAAAGTTTGACGCATGCCGCTGTTTACGAAGCACTTCCTGAAGTGGGAGCTGTTGTTCATGTTCACAGTTTATGGTTATGGGAAAAGTTACTCAACCACTATCCAACAACTTCGTCAGAAATTGAATACGGAACTCCAGAAATGGCTTTTGCCGTGAAAAAGTTAGCTGCCGAAATAAAGGACATTGAAGAAAAGATCATCATAATGGGAGGTCATCGCGAAGGAATCCTCGCTTTCGGCAATGATTTGGAGGAAGCAACAACACAAATTCTCAAAATTTATAATCGTTCTCAAAATGACTAAAATTGCCATCATTGGTGGTTCCGGGCTCGAAAATCCGGCAATACTTAAGAATGCCACCGAACTAAAAATTGAAACTCCTTTCGGATCACCAACCTCCGATTTTAAATGCGGAATAATCAATGGAAGAGAAGTAGCCATTTTGTCGCGCCATGGCCGTCAGCACACCATTCCGCCAACACAAGTGAACAACAAGGCCAACATCTGGGCCATCCGCGAAATTGGCTGTACGCACATTTTGGCAACTACGGCCTGTGGTAGTTTGCGTCAGGAAATTGGGCGCGGCGATTTTGTGGTACTCGATCAGTTTATTGATTTTACACGGCATCGTGATGTGACTTTCTTCGATTCGTTTGAACCACGTCAAATGAAGCACACGCCAATGGCCGATCCGTTCGACAATTACCTTCGGTCAAAATTAATTGAAACGGCACATGAACTTGGAATGAAGATTTTTGAAAAGGGAACTGTTGTAACAATTGAAGGTCCGCGCTTTTCGACACGTGCCGAGTCGAACATGTTCCGTTTGTGGGGAGCCGATGTAATTAATATGTCAACTGCTCCGGAAGCAGTTCTGGCTAACGAACTGGGAATTCCGTATGCTACAGTTGCGATGAGCACCGATTACGACTGTTGGAAAACCGATGAACCACCAGTTACTTGGGGCGATGTTCTAAAAGTCTTCAACGAAAATGTGAATCATGTGATTGATTTACTGATTCATACTATTGGGAAGATTTAGAATGACGATTTACCGTACCTAAAAAAATCATTTTCTCTCAAAAATTAGGGCTGGATTGAATATTGTTTGGCACATGTTTTGTGAAACCACAGAAATCAAAGTTGTCTCAAAGCCATGAACAATTTTATAATTCGATCGGTCAATTTAAGAAAGGTTAAGAGAGAAAAGGTTAAAAATTAGATTGACTTGATTTCATACATCAACAAAAGGCCATTTCTGAATTTCAGGAGTGGTTTTTTTGTTGGTGCATATTTCTCCTGAAAGTTATCTGAAATAAAAAAAGCTCCCTGAGGAGCTTTCTGATATTTTATTCGTTGATGTGAATCCAAACACCGGATTGAGGATTTTGAACGAGCATAGAGTTTAACTCCTTCTGCGCTTCTTCCATGGTAACAAAGCCAACCATGGCCACGCGGTGTAATCCATTGTAAATCCCAAGATCTTTTCCTGAGTAGCCTTTTTCGCTTAACTGCCGGAGGTATTTATTGGCATTTTCTTCACTTTTAAAACTTCCGCCGATAATGAAGTACTTAAGGTTTTGAGGTTGCACAACTACAACTGCAGTAGTGTTCGCTTCAGTTGTTTGTTCCTGGACTGGAGCCGGAGTTGTTGGTGTGCTTTGCATCAGCGTTTCCCACATTCCCATATCCGATTTTGCCAGATATTCCTTGTTGTGTTTCATCGGAATTAGCGCCATTGCAATCAATAGCGGTACAGCAACCACTAATTTTTTGAATTTGCGCTTTTCGAAAATCACAGGAACAGGCTCGCGGTACTCAACCTTAACAGCTGGCTTTGGCATTTGACGCTGATAAAGCTTTTCGTACGAGAAATTTTGCAATCCGTATGATTCTACCAGCAGATTTTGTTTCAGCTGAGGCTCAAACTGAAGATTTTCTCTCGAATCGTAATGAAGGTATCCGATTCCGTCGAAATAAACGTTCCGGTTACGTTCCAGATTCAGAAGTGTTTCTTCTACAAAACTGTCGAGCTTTTGTTTGGCGCTGAAATAATCAATGCCTTCAGCTTCTGAAATAAAGTTGATGAGCAATCCGTCGTTGGAAACGAGCTTGTTGTTAAAAGCAATTTCTTTAGTTGGCGGAAAAAACTGGTTATTCTCTACAGTTGCCGGTTTGTAGTTGGCTACAAATCCACCAAACTCAGGAATGATCACACAATCATTCAGCAGTAAAATTTCTTTTATGTATTGACTAATTTCCACGTTTTACTTGTTTAACCAGTCAAAAGTAAGAAATTTCGGCATTGCTTCAAGGCAAAGTTTTCAACAATCAGAATTATTTTATGTAAATAGACATTACTTGTCATTTTAAGAATAAGGAAGCCAGATTATTCATAAATTTGCGGCTCACCTGAAATTAAGCTCACAATATGAAACAAATTTTGGTTACCGGGGGAACCGGCTACATTGGTTCTCATACCGCAGTTGAACTTCAAAATGCAGGTTTTGAGGTAATTATTGTTGATAACCTTTCAAATTCGAGTGTTGAGGTTCTGGATGGAATCGAGAAGATTACTGGGATTCGTCCTGCGTTTGAACAGTTCGATTTAACTGAAAAAGATAAGGTTGAAGCCTTTTTTATTAAATATCCAAAGATTGAAGCGATCATTCATTTTGCTGCTTCGAAGGCGGTTGGCGAATCGGTTGAGAAGCCATTGCTTTACTACCGCAATAACCTGGTTTCGTTAATTAATCTGTTGGAATGCCAGATTAAGTTTGGAGTTTCGAACATTGTATTCTCTTCATCGTGTACGGTTTATGGTCAGCCCGACAAGTTACCTGTTACCGAACAAACTCCAAGAAAAGATGCAGAATCACCCTATGGAAATACCAAACGGGTGAACGAAGATATTTTGCACGATGCCATTGTGGCCAATCCTCAGCTCAAGGGAATTGCCCTTCGCTATTTCAATCCGGTGGGTGCTCATCCGTCGGCTCTGATAGGTGAACTTCCGCTGGGAGTGCCGGCTAATCTGGTTCCGTTTATTACCCAGACTGCTGCCGGATTGCGTAAAGAGCTGAAGGTTTTCGGAAATGATTATGACACTTCGGATGGCTCGGCTGTTCGCGATTATATCAATGTGGTTGACCTGGCCAAGGCACACGTAATTGCAGTCAATCGTTTGCTTGAAGATAAAAATAAGTCGGGTTACGAAATTTTTAACCTTGGAACAGGAAATGGCGTTTCGGTACTCGAAGCCGTTCATGCATTTGAAAAAGTAAGCGGTGTAAAACTAAACTACCAGATTGTAGGCCGTCGCGCCGGAGACATCGAAAAGATATGGGCCGATACAACTTATGCTAATGAAGAATTGGGCTGGAAAGCTGAAAAAGGTTTGGAAGAAACGATGCTTTCGGCCTGGTTGTGGGAAAAGCGGGTGAGAGGAATTGAATAACAGCAATCCGAAATATCAAAAAAGGTCTAACGTTTTGCGGTAGACCTTTTTTATTGGCTGCTTTGTCGGTTCCCTATTTTGCAAATTTCATTTCGTTCAGCAAATAGCTGGCACCGCCAAATTTGTCCATAATAAACAGGG
>JAJZSZ010000384.1 GCA_021849365.1 Bacteroidota bacterium
GCAAGCAGGAAGAGCAACAGCAATAATCGGTCTATTTCTTCAGATTGATAATGTATGAAAATTTGACCGTCTGGTAAGTCCAGTCGTGGATGCCATACAGGTATTGAATACGAAGTGCATTTTTCTTTAAACGCCGGTTCAAGTCGAATGTATAAACCATTGGGCGATCGCGCTCGTGCTTATATCCCACATATCCCGATAGAGAATTTGACAGCGACCATGCTGACCATTTCAATTCGGCACCTGCTCCATAAAGTAGGGCATCGTTTTGCAGGTTCATATCGTCGTTGGTTTGCCACGAGTAAAATCCGAGTGAAGCGTATGGTTTAAATGTTGTTTTTTCGTTTTTACAGGCATAATCGCGTGAAATACTGACGTCGAAAAAATAACCCGGGCTATCCGAATAGCGGGCTGCATCCAAATGCCCACCCGAAGCCGTTCTTCCGGTCATTCGGAGCATGGTATCCGGGAAACGGCGACCTTTTACCAGCTGAATCTGGGTTGAAAAATACAAATCACCAATGGCAATTCCTTTTCCATCGTAATCACGAGCAACCCGCTCGTCGCGAATCGTATCCGACATGGCATAATGCTCGAGAAGAACGCCATACAATTCAATAGCAATTTTGTCGTTGGCAAAAGAACGGTAATACCGGGCGAATAAATTTTGAGTCGGATCGCCAGTTTTGAAATGAAGATCGAGTCCCAATTCGAGATTCGTTCCCGGCTGGACAAGCCCTTTTTTTATTTCGGGAACAGGAAGAGCATTGGGGCCCAAATACCCGGGAGTAATGTGTATAAAAGTGCGCCAGCTGGGCATTCCAAGTTCCCAGCCATGTTTGATGTTCCACCACATCCAGTCTTCTTCAGAAAACGAAAATAAAGGGAGGATTGAAAGTAAAATCAGGATCGTTCGTTTCATGCGCCAAATATACAAAAGGACCTTAACTAGCCTGAAATTATTTAGAATAAAAAACCTCGCCGGCTGACGAGGTTTTAAGTATTATAAGTTCAACTTCTTTCGGATATTTTTCGGAATAGCATCCTTATGCACCATAATCGACATGGTTTTGTACTCGACGTATGGTTTCGAGGCATAGAAGAAACCATCGTAATCATTGTAATCTCCCCATGAGTTTTTCACTTTGTAATAAAGCGCTCCGTTTTGGTCTTTGGCTGTTCCAACAATCAGCATTCCATGGTCATCGGTGGTCTGGTAATCGTCAAAATCAATCTGACGCAATTCCTGGGTAATTACTTTTTCCGGACCTGGTTTTTCAAGTTTATATAACTCTTCGTTCTTTTCTTTTTCGCTTAACTTTTCCCATTTGGTAATTTCGGCATCGGTCATGTTTGCTTTGTCAACCACAGGAATAACAGCAACACCTTTCTGCGAAGTTGCAAACCCCTTTTCGCTAACATCGGCAGCCCATGCAACCGGATAGCCATTGTTAATGGCATTGTCAACAATTTCATCGAATTCGCTCAGCGGAACATTGTAAACTTCGTCCCACGACCAATTGTCGGGCACTTCAATGATAAACTTCGAATAAAACGGATGATGCGTATAGGAAGTGATTTCCACATAGTCGTCCATATTCAGGCCAACATAATCGGTAGCAAAACTTTGCGGAGTGTATTCTTTTCCCTGATAGGTAAACTTCTCTGGCAATTTGCCAAGGTACGAATCCAATGTAGCATCAAATGCTTCGTGCCAAGCTGATGTAAGTTTCTTATTTGGATTATCAACCACAGCCTTCACATTGTCAAGCAATAAGCGGTCGAGTTCACCATGAACGTGTTTTTCCTCACCATAATTGAGTCCTTTGAACACTTCTTCAGGAACAATACCATATTTTTTCACCACATTGGTAACATCGTGAAATGCGCCACCGGCACCAAAGTTCAGGCTTCCGTGTAAACGCACGTATTTATTGGCTTTATCGGAATAGGCGTGATAAACGACAAACATCTCAGATAAATCGACAGTAGGTTTGCCCTGACGCAGCATTTCGGCTTCCAGAAAGCCAAGGCCTGAAAACGACCAGCAGGTTCCTGAACGATATTGATCTTTGACCGGAGTACACGGAATTTCTTTAACGGAAGTAAACTGATACCCTTTTTCCTCTTCTTTCTTCTCTTGTGCTGAAACTACAAATGAACTCAACACCATCCCCGCGAGGAAAAGATTTCTTAATTTATGCATACGGATTAATTAACATTAACAAAGCGTTATTTGCTGGCCAAAGATACAAATTATACAAAGTTTTGTTCAGTTTAAGCTCAAATATCCAGACAGATAACCGTATGCAAAATATCAGACAGCATGAAAAACTAAAGTATCTTACCAGCTGAAGCAGAACATGTTCAATTAACATTGACTCCACGCAGTTAACGAACAATTAACAAAAACATGTTATAAAACAACTTTTCAATACCTGA
Organism: Bacteroidota bacterium; assembly: GCA_021849365.1. GTDB lineage: Bacteria > Bacteroidota > Bacteroidia > Bacteroidales > Prolixibacteraceae > Aquipluma. The sequence goes on from JAJZSZ010000384.1 coordinate 2,443, forward strand.
GTTAAATCAGGTATTGAATTCTTTCACCGATCATCCCCGGAATTCCCAATCTTTTCTAACTTTATCGTTCAAGTTAAAGACAGCCAAAATGAAACAGTTTTTGTCAATCGTATTATTTGTGTTTTGCCTTTCCGGAGCAATAAATTCTTTTGCTCAAACAAATCTGAAAGAGTGTCTTTATACTCCGGCAGACAAACAAATAGCCGAAGAAAAATTAAAATTATTTGCTCCTGATGCCGAAATGTCCATTGCCGACCTCGTGGTCAAAATTGGTCTTTCATTCCTTGATACACCATATGTTGCCGCTACTCTTGAAAATGGAGCGGACGAAAAAATGGTTGTCAACCTTCGCGAACTTGATTGCACAACATTTGCTGAAAACACACTTGCTCTGGCACGAACAGTAAAAAATGGAAAGACAGACTTCGAATCGTTTGTGGCTGAACTCGAGAAGATAAGGTACCGCAATGGTATTCGCAACCTGTACCCTTCGCGATTGCACTATTTCAGTGAATGGATCAGCAACAATCAACAGAAAGGTATTATAAGCGGGTTGCCCAATCAGAACGGCATTAAACTTGACAAAACGATAAATTTTATGAGCACACATCCGGCTGATTACCCCGTTTTGAAGTCGAATCCTGCGTTAATCCCAATCGTTGCCCAACAGGAAAAAGCGCTTTCTGAAAAAGGTTTTATGTACTTTCCTAAGACTGATATTGCTAATCTTTACCGCAATTTAAAGCATGGCGACATTATTGCATTAACCAGCACAATTGATGGAGTTGACGTTAACCATGTTGGAATTATCATTCAGAAAAACAACGAATTTTATCTGCTGCACGCTCCGCTAAGCGGCAAAAAGGTGCTGATATCTGATGGCCCAATAACTGATTTTCTAAAACCAGCCTCGAAAAATACCGGAATTATGATTGCACGGCCCATATTTTAAATTTATTGTCCTTTTCATCCAACCGGCCTAAGCTATTTTTCTAATTTTACGGCTTCAAAAATCAATGGGCATGAGTTCGTTTTTTAATCGCTTTGTGGTTGTCATTTGTAAATTAATCGCGCGGCTTCCATTTTGGTTCCTTTTCATTTTAGCTGATATTTTTTATGTGCTGCTCTATTATGTGATAAGATACAGGCGAAGAGTAGTGCATGAAAATCTGACCCGCTCATTTCCTGAAAAAAGTGCTCAGGAAATCAAACATATTACAAAAAAATACTACCACCACCTGAGCGATTTGGGCATTGAAACCATCAAGTTCAGTAACATGACCGAGGAGGAAATCACAGATCGGATCAAACTGAATAATGCCGAGATATTTGAAGAATATTACCAGCAGGGGAAAAGCGCCATTCTGCTCGGAATGCATCACAACAACTGGGAATGGGCTTTATATTTCCAGAGATGTATCAAATCGCAGTTTCTGGTGGTTTACGATCAGTTAAGGAGCAATAAGGCAATGGAACGATTTTTACTTGATTCGAGAGAGCGTTTTGGTGCCAAATCGGTTGTCATTGAACAGTCGGCGCGCGTAGCATTTTCACTGAATCAAGCCAAGCGCCCAAGTGTTTTGCTGCTGTTGGCCGATCAGACTTCTCCGGCTAATTCACAGATATGGGCCAACTTTCTGAATCAGGAAACCGCTTTTTTCGCAGGACCTATGAAGATCGCCGTAAAAACGAATCAGCCAGTTATGTTTTTCCATATTCGCAAAGTCGGGCGATCGAGATACGAGGCTTTTGTCTATAAGTTAGTTGAGAATCCATCGGAGGTAGCGCCTGAACAAATAATGCTTGAGTATGTCCGGAAAATGGAAGAAATCATCAAAGCCGAACCCGAATACTGGTTATGGACACACCGAAGGTGGAAACACAAACGTCCGGCACATATTCAGA
>JAJZSZ010000385.1 GCA_021849365.1 Bacteroidota bacterium
GCCGTCTGCTTTAGCTGACGGAAGGCTTTATTTGATCTTCTTCATATTCTGAATCGAGAAAAAATCTTCTTTCAGCGGCACGTCGAAGTCGGTGTTTTCGAAGATCATGATCGTTTTCTGGCCTTTCTTGTCGGCCGGAATCATTTCCATGCGGGTGGGGATCACACGGTCGTCCATCTTTTTCACGTCACTCAAAATTTCGGTATTCACCAGTGCGCCGTCTTCGTCGTAAAACTCGGCTTTCAGCCACAGATAATCTTTTTTGCTGACCCACATCAGCACTTTGCCCCAAACCACCGGCGCATTTTCGAGGGCTGTCAATTCAATTTTGTAGCATGGATAGTCGGCCACCGTTTCTTCGCCAACGAGTTTGTGGGTGTAGTCTTTCACAATCGACGATTCGCGTACCAGGTCGTCGTTGGTGAAGTCGGAGCCCATCCACGACTGCATCATCATCGACGGCGGTATCTTGATCATCCGCTCGATCGACGGCACCCAGTTCCACATTTCGTTGCCGCGCTTTAGGAAAACCTGTCCTTTTTCCTTGGCCGGTGCGGTCACGTAAATGAGTGAATACTCAGTGCCCAGTGCCCAGCTTTTCATCGAGATGGTGCGCGACCAGGTGGGCCGTTCGATGGTCATTGAGAATGTTCCGTAGCTCGATGTTCCACGGAATTTCTCATCAGATTTTCGTACGATTTCCTTGATGTCCTGCGCTGAAGCTACGAGAGCTACAGCCCAGAAAATCAGTAGGTATGTGAGTTTTGTTGTCATGGTTGTGGTTGTTGTTATTGTTGTTTGAACGACTGTCGGTTTAAACCGACAGAGATGGTTAACTTTTTTGTATCAGCCTGAAACATGCATCAATAATGGTTTCCTCAAACTTTCCTTCCTGAAAGTAATCGGGGGCAGTGATCAAAATCAGATGTGCTCCTTTGATGAGCGACGAAATGGCAATCAAATCGTTTTCGGGCGCAATACTTCCTGACTCCCTTATAAAATCGTAAAACAATTTCTGAATTTCCAGCGCTTTTTGGCTGTATTCCATCTTTACTATTTCCAGGATTTCGGGTTGCATGACCAGTGCCGAATAGAGTTTCCAGAATTTTGGGTTTTCCCTGACCGAGCGAAAGGTAATGTGCAGAAAATTGACAATTTCTTCGCTGGCGAGCTTATGATCGCCGCTCAAATCGAGATTGTCATAGGCGGCATCGTATCCTGTTTGGATGATGCTTTTCAGTACTTCATCCTTACTTTCGAAATAGTTGTAAAGCAAACCTTTTGAAATGCCTGCCTTTCGGGTAATGTCGTTAATTGAAGTCTGGTGAAAACCTTTTTCGGCAAACAACTCCAACGCGGTATCCAGAATCAGTTTCGTCTTTTCCTGACGAATGGTTTCAAATTGCTCAGATGTACGTGGACACATGATTGTTTTATTTTATGAATGACCAGTCGGTCAAAAATAAAGCAATTGAAAATCATAAACAAGCGAAATGTGATAAAAATGTTGGAAATAAATCTTTTGCTTAAAGCTGTGCTTGTTCAATATTTAAATGAAATAGTGTTCGCTTCGTCGCGTTTGCAAAAAATGGTATCGGTAAATTCTTTAGCGCGCCCAAGTCTGAATAATTTCCAATGAATAATGGTCTTTTTATCGGCAAATACTTTGGTTGTAACTACTGATTTTATGTCACCGCCAATCCATCGCAGTGGTAAGGTGCAGCCAAGGCCATAATTCGTTATTTTATACGGATACAGAAGCTCGCCGTCCACTTCATTGGTTCGCCACGAAACGAAAAGTGTATCCTGAAATGTGGTTCGGCTTTTCCGTTCTATTTTGATGGACAGATTAGTTAATCTGCGCAGGTAAAATGATAGAAATTTACCGTAACGGTTTAGCTCGGTCATTCCCAGTTTGTTGTTCGAAATGCCATATGTCGAGTCTCCAATTACTTCGAAATTATAAAAATAGGTCACTTTCGACTCCTTCAGCATGTAGGTAAACAATCCCAAACTGTCGGTTGTAAATTCGTCGATATAGGTGGGATTGCTGTTATCATTGTCATTCATTAACTCGTGCACCAATATCTTCCGGTTTGGTACAGGCTCATTCGTTTTCTCGTCGAGAACTTTTCCTCTCAACTCCATAAATCTATCGACATTCCAACATCCTGCCAGAAACATGCTTAAAACGATAAACAAGAAGTGTCTCATTTTAAATGTATTAGTTGGTTGATACAATTCACTTTGTTACCAAATAAATGGAATAATCCGGTATCGTGTTTTCTTTGAGTAGGTGAGATAACCTTGCAATTCTCCTTTCAGAGTTTTGTCTTCCAGGTAGGTGCGGACGAGCAACAGTATAACCGAAATGCTTACCGGAATAATACTCCACAACGAGCCAAAGATCAGCGGAAATCCCAGCGTTTGAACAAACATACCCATGTAAGCCGGATGCCTGACTACTTTGTAAAGACCAGTATCGCAAACCGCATGCCCGCGCTCGGTTTGTATGCGCACTGTGCTCGAGAAAAACTTGTTTTGCTTTTGTGCCACAAGGAAAAGAAGTTGCCCTAAAGCTGTAAAAACTGCGCCCAAAGCACACAGGCTCCAGTGAAATTTGGGCGACCAGTGGTATCGGCCCGAGTCAAGCCCGGCAACACAATACATCGCAATAGTAGCCAGCAGCGTCAGTCCCAGAATGGCTTTGTCCCATTGTTTGGTGCCATCGCCTGGTTTTGAGCGTTCGGCCGAAAGTTCCCGGTCAATTCGAAGCACAGTATAATTCAGTATGGCCATAGTAAGGCCAATAGCAACGTAAAGCAGTCCCTGCCAGTAATCGATTTTCCCGGCGCTGAAGAAAATGATGGAAAAGAAAACGAACGTGCCAATGAAGTGTTTAATCAGATAGTTGGTTTTCATGCGGTTGGTATGATAAGTTTAGGCTATCTCAGGTGTTATCCATTGGGTTACTGTCAGGTAAAATTAATCATATCTTTATATTTTTTTATAAAACAACATTATTTTGTGTGCCGCTAAAATTCCTTTCTAAAGGGTTTGTAATCTTAATATTGTTTTGATTTTTCCATTATCCAAATTTCATGGATTTCAGGTATTCACTTTTTTCCAAAGAAGCCGATGAATTGCCTGTGCACAATTTTTGTGTTTTTACTCGAGATAAAGTCCTATGGCATGTTTTACTTTCTCTGTCACAGTTAACGAATAATCATCATAATACTTGCTATCAAAGTCAAAACGATGTTAATAGTCTGAAACTTTTCAATTGAAATAATGGTATTCAATTTTTTTCCTACAACGGTCCCGGTTAAAAGTACAGGTGCAAATATCAATGAGGTTTTTAGTGTATGCAAGTTTATCATACCTGCCTGATAATATCCGAATGTTGCAATTATTGCAGTAATAACGCTAAATGCTGCAAATATTTCATGGAATTTACGGTTGCTGATATTTGCTTTGTTTAGAAAGAGGGCTAATGGTGGTCCGCTTACCGATACAGCTCCGGTTAAAAAACCAATAAATGCCCCGGCAGACAAATAAGAACTGTCGCACATTGTTGTTTGTTTTGGCATTTTCCTTACCAACGAATAGATTGTAAGCACAATAAAAAGAATTCCTGAAAGCCGTATTAGCCATTTCCCATCGGTCGAACTTAATGCAATAACTCCGGCAATGGTAAAAAGTCCACCGGTGCCGATTAAGTAATACGATTGTTTATCGAGCATTTTATATTCTTTCTTTTGCAACACAATCATTATAGAAGCAATAAGGTTGCAAATCATCAAAACAGGAATGATTTCTTTCGGGGAATACCACGTTAGCAGCAGCGGAAATGATAAAAGGGCATAACCAAATCCGGTTATCCCTTTTATTAAACTCGAAATTAAGATTATTAATATTATCCAGATGTTCAGCATCGCTTATCGTGTTAAAAAAAGCAATGAACCAACAGCAATTGCTGCCCATAAACTAATTCCAAGTACAAAACTCTTTGCCCCTGATTTTCTTATTTCATTAACCGTGATATTTGAGCCTATCAGGAACAACGCGATAACCATACCTCGTTTGCCTAACCAGCTGAAATGTGTATAGCTCGTCTGGAAATCGGGGAAAATATTAGCAAATACAATGGCAAGCACGAATAATAAAATAAACCAGGGAAATTTGATGGATTTTTTATCGCCATTTTTATTTAGGAATGCAATTAGTAACGATAACGGAATAATCCACAGGGCACGGATAAGTTTTACAGTTGTTGCTACCTGCAAAGCTTTTTCGCCATAAATTGCGCCGGCACCGACTACCGAGCTGGTATCGTGAA
>JAJZSZ010000386.1 GCA_021849365.1 Bacteroidota bacterium
CACTGTTCCTTGGATTGCACCTCGAAGGACCGTATTTTTCGATGAACCAGCGTGGGGCACAGGACCCACGTTATATCCGGGTTCCAAACCGGAAGGAATACGAAACAATACTTAGCTATTCTCCGGATATCATCCGTTGGAGTGCTGCCCCCGAGCTGGATGGAGGTCCGGAATTGGGTCGTTTCCTTTCAGAAAAAGGGATTTTGGCAGCGATTGGTCATTCCGACGCCACTTCCGAGGAAGTCGCTGAAGCGTTGGAGAATGGATTTACTCATCTCACTCATTTATATTCGGCCATGTCGGGCGTAACTCGAAAAAATGCATTCCGCTATGCAGGTGTCATCGAGAGTGCCTACCTGTACGATCAGCTTACTGTCGAAATTATTGCCGATGGAATACATCTCCCTCCGAGTTTGCTGCAGCTCATTTACAAACAGATTGGTCCGGCACGTATTGCCCTGATTACCGATTCGATGCGCGCTGCAGGATTAAGTTCAGGAGAAAGCATTCTGGGTAGCCTGAAAGACGGGCTGAAAGTAATTGTTGAAGATGGGGTAGCCAAACTTCCCGACCGGACTGCATTTGCCGGGAGTATTGCCACTGCCGATCGATGTGTGCGAACAATGGTTCAACAAGCCGGTGTTCCGTTGCTTCATGCGGTGCAGATGATGACCTCGACACCCGCCCGAATTTGTAAGGTTGATCGCAGCAAGGGAACTTTGACTGTGGGCAAAGATGCAGATGTGGTTATTTTTGATGAAAACATTCAGGTGAAAACGACAATTATTAACGGGCGTGTTATTTTTAATGAACTGTAAAATAAATAGATATCAAAATGATACGATCTTTTAAAAAGGATAAGCTAACGGTTAAGATTTACCGGTCACGAGAAGATCTGGGACGGGAATCAGCCCTGGAGGCAGGAAACAAGATTAAAGAACTGCTTAAGTCTCAGGAAAGCATTAATATTATTTTTGCGGCGGCTCCATCACAGAATGAATTCCTGCAAAACCTGATCATGCAGGAAGGTATTGAATGGGAGCGTATAAATGCCTTTCACATGGACGAATATATCGGGTTGGCGCCAACTGCTCCGCAAGGGTTTGGAAATTTTCTGAAAGAACGGATTTTTAGCCTGAGGCCATTTCGTTCGGTGAATTATCTGAACGGACAATGCGAATCAACAGATGACGAATGTGCCCGGTATGCTCAACTTCTAACTGCAAATCCGGTTGACATTGTTTGCATGGGCATCGGCGAAAATGGCCATATTGCCTTTAATGACCCCCATGTAGCTGATTTTAATGACAGGAAATTGGTTAAAGTAGTTGAGCTTGATTTGCAATGTCGCCAGCAACAGGTAAACGACGGATGCTTTGAGTCAATTGATCAGGTTCCAACTCATGCATTAACGTTAACAATTCCTGCTCTACTTAAAGGCCGATTCTTATTTTGTATGGTTCCGGGAATGACTAAAGCACAGGCGGTTGCAAACACTATTGAGCAAGAGATTTCTGAACGCCATCCCTCAACAATCCTAAGAGACCATATTGCGGCCAATCTTTATTTAGATACTTTAAGTGCAAAGATCATTTCGTGAACGAAATAGTCAAACTCTTAAAGTTATTTCAAGGTCAGATTGTCAATTAAAGTTTTCTGTCAGGGAATTTTCCTGAGGATTCTTTGTGGTCAGTCAACGCCTCGGAACCGGAAATGACATCAAACAATTCCTCGTCAATGGTGCTTTGACGCAAGCGATGAAAAGCCCGGTTCAGATCGTCGAGTAATTCGTCAATGTTTTTCTCTGCACGTTGCATAGCAGCCAGCCGGCTTGCATTTTCGCTGGCCAGCGACTCGGCACAAGCCCGGAACAAGGAAATGAACAAATATTGACGAATCAGGCCATGCAACACCGATTCGACCCCATTCATGGCTTCCGGAATTTTATAGGTAGGCCATTTTAGCTGGGCAACACGATCGTACCATTTTTCGTCGAGCGGTAAAAGCCGTTGAACCACAGGCTCATAAATCGTCTGTGGCTTTGGCCGATTATAAAAAATATACAACTGCGAAAATTCTCCTTTTTCCCGGCGTGCCTCGCTTTCAAGAAGAATTTGACCGATAAGCGGGGTGATTGTATTGACCGAGTTGGGAACCGCATACAAGCCCGCCAAAGCAAATCCGGCATCTTCCAGCCGGGTCTGCATCCGCTCGCCAACCGCCCAGATTTGTTTCTCGCCCGGAAGATTTTTAAGCGTGTCGCCGGCATATGTTGAAAGTACATCGTTGAATTGACCAACCAGCCCCTGGTCGGAACCAAAAACCACAGCCCCCACGGCATTGGTCTCCTGTTTCCATTTCTTTTCGGTGGCCGCAAATTCACCGGTTTTCCTGAAACAGGCTAGTAAACCCAGTTCAATCGTCAGGTAGTAATCATTCAACGAACTAACTGCCCTTTCGTATTGCAATATATTCGAGGCCGCCAAAACTTTCATGGTGCGTACAACCGATTCGAGATCACCGGCTCCGTTTATCTTACGGTGTAAGCTTTCCAGCGTATCACTCATAATCGCTTTTTGAATGGTTCAAGGGCTTTCTCTGCCAGATTCAGGATAAATTGTCGGTTCTCTTCAGTAAAGGGAGCTGCAGAAGTAAACTGACGCCGGAGATCTTCCGGAAGTCCGGCAGCTACCTTCCGTAGCACTTGTTCAGCTTCTTTCATTTCTGAAAGCGGAACATCGTCGAAATAACCATTGGTAAGAGCTAAAAGCACTGCGATTTGTTCGGATAACGGAATTGGAGCAGATGCAGGTTGTTTCAGACAGGCCCTTATCCGGCGTCCGTGTTCAATGATATTTCGGGTATGTTCATCAAGGCGGGTTCCGAATTTTGCAAAAGTCTCCAGCTCTTCAAACTGCGAATAAGCCAGTTTCAGGGCGCCCGTCACTGATCGGTAAGCAGGCCGCTGAGCTTTGCCCCCAACGCGTGAAACCGATTTTCCGACATCGACTGCCGGAAGAACTCCCAGTTCGAATAAGTTTGGGGAAAGATAAATCTGCCCGTCGGTAATGGATATCAGGTTTGTCGGAATATAAGCCGAAATATTCTGAGCTTCGGTTTCGACAATTGGCAGAGCTGTCAGTGAACCGCCGCCAAGTTCTTTCCGCAGATGAGTCGATCGTTCGAGAAGTCGCGAATGAATATAAAAGATGTCTCCGGGGAAAGCTTCACGTCCGGGAGGCCGGCGCAACAGAAGCGAAATCTCGCGGTAGGCGCGGGCATGATGCGTCAGGTCGTCGTACACAATCAAAACATCTTTTCCCTGCTGCATGAAATATTCGCCGATGCTGGTTGCTGCGTACGGCGCAATAAAGTTGAGGCCTGGAGCATCATTCCCTTCGGTAACAATGACTATCGTATATTCCATGGCGCCTTTTTCGCGAAGGTCGGCCACAACCTTAGCCACACTGGCTGCACGCTGTCCGATGGCGCAATAAATGCATATCACGTTTTGATCGTGCTGATTAATAATGGTATCAATGGCTATGGCTGTTTTCCCGGTTTGCCTGTCACCCATGATCAACTCCCGCTGTCCGCGTCCGACAGGAATAAGGGCATCAACAACCTTTAATCCGGTCTGCAGGGGAACTGTTACAGGCTCACGATCGACAATGGCAGCGGCAGGCCGTTCAATGGGCAAACGTCTGCTAACCGCTACAGGTCCTTTTTCGTCGAGCGGCTCACCCAGTGGATTAATAACCCTTCCAATTAAAGCCTCGCCAACAGGAACGTCCATCACCCGCCCGGTCCGTTCGACCTCATCGCCTGTATGCAAATGCCAGTATTCGCCCAGAAGGACCACGCCAACCTCATCAGCATCGACATTAAACGCGATGCCATACAAATTGCCTGGAAATTTCAGCAATTCTTCAAAACCAACTCCCGGAAGCCCCGAAACTTTAACGATTCCGGTGGTTAATGTGGTTACGATGCCTACTTCCCTCGGATCTACTTTGTGGGCATAACCTTCCAGCGAATGATCTATTTCATCAAACGCCTGATCGAGAATATTCTGAAGATTAACCGGTTCCATTCCATATTAGAGATTAAGCAGTTCTATAGGTTTTCCCATTCAGTAGCTCCGAAATATGATTTTCCAACGAAACAAGATAATCTTCAATCGTCCAGCTTATCTTGTATCCGTCAGAAAGAAGTTCAATGCCACTGATCAGGTGCGGGGCTGTTTCAAAATCGAGCTGGTTTACTGTGCTGAAATTATTCTTTACAGCGCTTTGTATAGCCAATTGTTGTGCTTCTG
>JAJZSZ010000387.1 GCA_021849365.1 Bacteroidota bacterium
ACGCCACTGTCACCCGCCGGCAAGCGCTCATATTGTTGATAAAATCATTGAAGATTTCCGAAGTGGAGCTCAAAGCCGCGCCCCGTTCTGGATCAATATGGGAGGTAAATTTATTCACATCGAGTACTTTGCACTGCGCAACGAAAAGGGAGAATACCTTGGCACGCTCGAAGTTTCGCACGATTTGAGTCATTACCGAGCGCTTGAGGGTGAACAGCGGATTTTGTCGTATAAATAACTTCAACCTGCGAATATCCGGCCAAGTATTCTTAATGGGGCTTTGCCCCAAACCCTAATTACTTTTTTGTCTTAACACAAAAAAGTAATCAAAAAAAGTCAAGGCTACGCCCGCTTCGCTCGAAAAACTAACATTCGACGGCTAAAATCTTTTAAACTCCCCCGAGTACTCGGGGTCAAACAGAAAAGATTTTTTAACGCCGTCTTCACTTGTTTTTCGGCTCACCGGCCGAGGCCGGTCTTCATAAGAAGAGCAACTTTTCAATTTTGAAAAAACGAATACTAATTCATTAAAATATGAGCGAAAAACTGATAATCACACCAAAAACAAAAGTGCTTCAGGTGATAGAAGCTTATCCCGAATTGGAAGATGTGCTGATTGGCTATGTGCCGGCATTCAAAAAACTGAAGAACCCGATTCTGCGGAATACTGTGGCCAAAATCGCTACACTTCAGCAGGCAGCTTCGGTTGGGAATGTAAAAATTGAAGACCTGATTAATCATTTGCGCAAACATGTAGGGCAGGATTTATTTGCCGAAAATGCCGGAATGCTTTATAATTCGGCACAGCCGGCTTGGTTTAATGCTACTCTGATTACTAAAGAGCTTGATGCCAAGGTGATGCTGGCCGCCGGAGAGCACCCGGTTAACCAGGTTATTGCTGATTTAAAGGAATTGCCCGACGGATCGATTTACAAATTGATTGCTCCTTTCCTGCCCGCTCCGCTGATCGACAAAGCCACAAGCCTTGGGTTTCAGCACTGGATTATAGAAGAAAGCGAAGAATCGTACGTGGTATATTTTAGCAAATAGGATAAGCAAAACAAGTATTATAAAAGCAGAAAGAGACTTAATTTAAAGTCTCTTTCTGCTTTTATATATGAGTATATTAACTGTTTGCGGCAATTGCTTTCAGTGCTTCCTGTACATGTTTTTCAGGTGAAAGTTGCGAGTTAAATACTTTGATCAGCCGACCTTCAGGATTGAAAATGTAAGTTACACGACCAGGCAGCAAACCCAACAAATCAGACGGAACACCCAGCAATTTTCGCAATTCGCCGTTGGTATCCGACAGCAGTGAAAAAGGTAGTTCGTATTTCGTTTTAAACTGAAGATGCGACGACGGGCGATCGCTGCTAACCCCATAAACCACTGCACCGGCTTCGAGCAGTTTACTGAATGAATCGCGGAAACTGCAGGCTTCGCGGATGCATCCTTTGGTATCGTCTTTCGGATAAAAATATAAAACCAGGAATTTCCCTTTTATGGCCGAAATATCAACTGGCATCCGGTTTTCGTCATTAATAATAAAATGCGGGAGTTTTTCTCCCAGGCGAAGTTTTCGTTCAGTCATTTGTAGTCAGGTTCTGTTTTTATTTACAGGATCTCTCTCAAAGCAATGGAAATATCGTGTACTTGCTGTACTCCCATTCCACTCCAGTGTATTTTTCCATCCTGAAACAACACAACCGACGGAATGTTCTGAACCTTGCAATTTGATGCGATATCAGGGTAATGATCAACATTTACCTTGATAATGCGAACATGCTGTTTGAACTGATCTTTTACCTCTTTCAGAATTGGTGGCATCATTCGGCACGGCACACACCAATCCGCGTAAAAATCGACCAAAACAGGCCGCTGTGAGTTTATTATCCGATTAAACTTTCTTATCATGTCTTTCCCCATATTTCACCACAATACTTCCAACAATATCGCCCAGCAAATACCCGGCGGCGGTTCCCCAAAGTGTTGACATGTACCACACCGATTTTATTGGACAAGTACCCGAGGTACAACCAATGAATTTCCAGTATAAAAAACCGGCAATGGCACCAATTACTGTAAAAGCTAATTTGAATCGGCTTATTTTATTCTTCATTTAAGCTTATTTGGCTTATGAAACAGCAGTTTTGGGGATATGTTCGGATGCAGGAAATAAATAATGAATATCCGTCATAGATATTCTTGATACTATGAGAAAAACGCTGATGCCGGAAACGGAATCGAACTCCGGCATAAAAGAAAAAGACAACGATTTGATTACCGAATGAAATCCTGGCGGATAGGGTTAAAACTGTCAATGAGCCGGGCTGAGGTCGATAACAGGCGGATGGTATGTTTCTTTCCTGAAGCAACCGCAAACATATCGCCGGCACTCAAACGCTGATCGGGCTCACCTTCGCAGTAAAAGATAATTTCGCCGGAAGCTATATAACTGGTTTGTTCGTGCGGGTGAGAATGAAATGGTTCTGCTTCTTCCCATGGGCCATCCGTAAAATCGACGATGACTGTCATTAAATTGGAGGTATAAATATTACGACGTTCTAAGCCCGGGCGAACGGCTTCCGGAGTACTTTCTGAGAATTTTAAAACCGACATAGTTATGATGATGAATTATTTACAATTTGAACATTTAATATTTTCAACCGGCCATATCACTTACTGCTTTATCGCTTTACTGATTTGTTTAGGCGACATAGTGTCCTGGTAAACTAATAGCGAATATTTCAATATCATTGGCTGATCGAACGGAATTGCCACCGGATTTCGGCCCGGAAAAGCTACATTTTGCATGCTGGCCGATTTACGCAATATCCAGCTGTTTGATGGTGCCGGGTTTTCCGGATTGCTCCATATGACCACACCACCAGATTTTCCGCCATTCAGGAACGATCCAGTAATGTTCATCGAATTTTTGGCAACAACGGCAGTATTTTGAGGATCAATGGCTTCTTTATCGCTGTAAAACTTAACATCTTCAGGAAGTTTGAGTCTGGCGGAAAAACCGCTGTACCCCTTTTCATCAGCAGAACCTCCAATACTAAGTCTGTCGGTTAATGCTTTAAGCCGTATCTCAAAATCGATGCGACGGTAATTGCCTGTCAACGGATAGATTGTAATTTTTGTATCTTCTTTCAGATAGGCTTTTTTGCCGTCCTCCCATAAGGGTGATTTCCATTCTACCGTTGTGTTCAGCACGCCCATTCCTTTCTGAAGCATAAATTCAAGATTGGTCACTTTTTGCTGAAAATTCTTCAATTCCCAACCATCGGAAATCAGTTTATTATCAATCAGAATTTGGTGCCATGCCCAAAAAATACCACGATGATGCAGATGATCGGCAGGAAAATCTTCGGTGAGCCTTGTTCCATCAGGACCGTACAGCGGATGGATATAATTGCAACGACTGTATTCCCCGTTTTTATCTTTCGCACTGCGCTGGTAAAAGAAAATGCTGTCTTTTTTTTCCATAAAAAGAAAGCCACCGGGCTTTACAATCATGTTGATTTGAGCTTTTCCTATAAACGATAAGAATATCAACAGGATAACAGGTGTTATCTTAAGCATTCGTTTAGTTTTTTGTTAGTGTTTGTATCACGAAAATACAAAAAAAGAAAACTCCCCAAGGTTTTTGGGGAGTTTATAGTCAAATTTAACTAAATCTAAAAAACAAACTATTCACCTTATATTAAAGTTTTGGTTCCCAACCTTTCTGATATTCGCGGGCCCATAGTTTCATTCCTTCTTTATCCAGAATATGGCCGTTTTGTGTATCGACATTGTACGATTTACCAATGCGATACGAAATATTGGCATAATGACACATCATTTGACTGATAGCTCCCTCTTCGATTGGTGAGTTCAGTTTGGTTTCTTTTCCACGGATTACATTGAAAAAGTTAACGATATGAGCATCGGTCATGTCGCCACCACCACCCAAAGCGGTTCCGGCTTCACTTCCGGCTGATTTGCTGTCTTTCAACTTTTTACCCATTCGATTGTAAAGCGAATAGCCTTCCCGGTTTACAAATACAGTTCCTTCGCTTCCGTAAATGATTGTTCCACGGTCGCTTCCATAGGTATTGTAACCTTCGCGGCTTTTGCCGTCCCATTTAATGATTTTGTTTCCGGGGAAACGGAAGGTCGCATCCATAGTGTCGTACATTACCCATCCGTCGTTCATAAAATGACGTTTGGCGGCTTCCACGTCCACATGTTCAGGATATTTTACCTGCAAAGCCCAACGGGCAACATCGAGCTCGTGCGTAGCGTTATTGCCTGTTTCGGCGGTTCCC
>JAJZSZ010000388.1 GCA_021849365.1 Bacteroidota bacterium
GGGTTGAGAACTTATGATCCGTATGATTATATGATCAAGGAATGGGCGCCAACCCAGAATCATAATTTTTCAGTAAATGGGAAGAGCGGGAAAACTGATTACAACATCAGTACCGGGTACATTGATCAGACCGGGATTATTAAACCGGCAAAGAAAGACGATTTCAAACGTTACAATGGTTCGGTAAGAATTGGTACCGATGTAAATAACTGGTTGCGGATCACTGCCGGAGCATTGTTCTCGAAACGTAAAAAGCAGTATGCTTATGCAACCAATTCAACAACGGCAGACCCTTGGCTATATTTGTACCGCTGGTCAACGCTTTACCCGATGACTACCGAAGATGGTGATCCGCTCAGAAGTCCGGCTTTTGAAATGGCAGCAGCAAATACAGCTTTCCAGGAAACCAATTACACCAGCATGAATGGAGGTTTCGTTATTACGCCTTTGAAAGACTGGAAAATTAACTTCGATTACACTTATGCCAATCAGGAATACATTACCAAGCGGCCAGGAACACGCTTTACTGCACGCGACACATGGTCGTCAGCTATTGTGAAGAATGATGCCAGTGGTAACCGGATATATGTGAACGATGCCGGCGAAGTAGTTGCATCTACCGCCACAGGAGCAATGCCAGCTTACCAATTGGCTATGAATACGTACACAGGAGTGGGCGCCAATCCTGATCATGTTTACCGACTTGCCAGAAACGACCAATGGAATACGACAAACCTGAATACAACTTATGATTTGACAATTAATGATTTTCATAAGTTTAAATTTATGGCTGGTATGAACAGCGTAAGTTGGAACTGGGCACAAAACTCATCACAGATCACACAATTAGTTGACTATGGGAATCCACAATTCAACCTGGCATACGGTACCCAAACTGCCGGTGGCGATGAGTATCAGGAATCGCAGTTAGGTTTTTTTGGCCGTGTGAACTATGGTTTTAAAGACAAATATTTGTTGGAAGGAAACCTTCGTTACGATGGTACATCCAAATTCCCAGGCGATTTGAAATGGCGTTATTTCCCGTCTTTTTCACTGGGATGGCGTATCAACGAAGAAACCTGGATGGAGTGGTCGAAATCGTTCATGAGTGCATTGAAGGCCCGTGGTTCGTGGGGAACTATTGGCGACCAGTCGGTCCCGAACTCTTTATATGTTCCAACCATGACCGGATCAACCAATACATGGCTTGTTTCCGGAGCCCGTGTTTACCAGTTCGGTACTCCGTCAGCTGTTTCATCTTCGGTAACCTGGCAGGATATCACTACGCTTGATTTGGGTCTCGATGGTCGTTTTTTCAATAGCGAACTTGGCTTTACTTTCGACTGGTACCGCCGCGACACTGAAAATATGATTGTTCCTTTGGAAGGTATTCCGTTAACATTTGGTACAGGTGCTCCGCAAAGTAATTACGGATCGCTGCGCACCAATGGCGTTGAATTACAGCTCGATTATAATCATCGTTTTAAAAATGGAATTGGTATCAATCTGGTTGCTACATTCGCCGATTCGGAAACAAAAATTACAAAATACGGAACAACCAATAGTATTGGAACCATAACCAGTCCTTCGTGGTATGTTGGCAGAACTTATGGTGAGATTTGGGGTTACGAAACTGACAGACTTTACCAAAAAAGTGATTTTGTTTATGATGCTAGCGGAAAGCTGATTAAAGTTACATCAAAAGATGGGTACCAGGTTTATCAATTGGCCGATGCCAATGCTGCTACTCAGGGAAAACTACAGGCCGGAAACTTTGTCTTTGGTCCGGGCGACGTTAAATTCAAAGACCTGAATGGCGATGGTGTAATTAACGACGGAAACAGATTACTCAGGAATGCGAATGGAGATCCTGATTATGGCGATTTGAAAAAGATTGGAAACAGTACGCCACGATACGAATACAGTTTCAGAGCAAATGTTGACTACAAGGGATTTGATGTGTCAGTCTTTATTCAGGGCGTTGGGAAACGTGATGTATGGGGCGACGGTTTCCTTGCCATTCCTGGCTACAACTCGTCCGACGGTGCCATTCCTCAGGCTATCGCAGGCGATTTCTGGAGAGAAGACCGTACAGATGCATTTTATCCGGCGCCATATAACCTTGCCGGAAGCAGTACAACTTTAAATATGCAGGTTCAATCGAGATATTTACTGAACATGGCTTATGCCCGTATCAAAAACATTACTGTAGGGTATACTTTGCCTGCACCGGTTGCTAAAAAAATGTATTTGGCAAAGTGTCGCGTTTACGCCTCGCTTGAAAACTTCTTTACTTTCGATCATTTGAGAGATCTACCTATTGACCCTGAAGTTATTAACGGATATTCGTTATGGAATACCGAAAATTACAACCTTGGACGTACCGGTGTTGGTGTTCCTACATTCAAAACCGCCTCAATGGGTCTTCAGTTAAACTTCTAAAAATTCAAGAATTATGAAAAAATATATATTCATTTTATTTGCTGTAACTTCCCTTGTTTTTAGCAGTTGTGAAGATTACCTCGACAAGCCTTCATTAACAACCATGAACGATGGAAATTACTGGACAAACGAGAATAATCTGCGTTTGTTTGCCAATGGTTTTTATCCCAATTATTTTACGGGATATAATTCTGGTTTTACTGTTGACTATGCTCCCTTGCGTGGTTATTATTTTGCCGATGATTTTGCATCCTCGGGCAAACAGATAAATTTTGAATCTCAGGCACCAAGCTCTCGTGGTTCAGTTAGTGAAACAGCCGAATGGCTTGTTACTTATGCCGGACCAACCTGGGATTTTGCATGGGTTAGGAAATCGAACTTGTTTCTCGAGAGAATTGAGGCAATGAAAGACCAGCAGATTACAGCCAGTGTTTATCAGCACTGGAGCGCTGTTGCCCGCTTTTTCAGAGCATTCGAATATTGTCGCTTAGTAAGTGTTTTCGGCGATGTTCCTTATTTCGACCGGGTAATTAAAGATAATGAGCTTGATCTGATGTATAAAGACAGGGACAACCGAACGGTGGTTATGGATAAAGTGTATGATGACTTTACCTACGTTCTTGATAATATGCGTTTGACTGATGGAAATGTGCAATATCTCAACCGTTACATTGCAGCCGGATTCATCTCACGCTTTATGTTGTTTGAAGGGACCTGGCAAAAATATCAACTGAACAATACCGAAAAGTCAAAGAAATATTTGGAACTGGCGGTGAAGGCAGCCGATTTAGTAATGAAATCGGGTAAATATTCATTTACAAGTGATTTCCGTTCGCTTTTTGGTTCGCAGGATTTATCGTCAAATAAGGAAGTAATTTTGTATCGTAGTTATGATGCGGCTGTTTCACCTGCTGTTACTCATGCTATTGCTTCTTATTCAAATCTTTACGAAAGCCAATCCACCGCACCAAATTTAAAACTAGCAAAGGCATTCTTATGCAACGATGGGAACCCATACAAATTATCGACTGTTGCAAATGCCGATAAACTCGATATTAAGAACATGGTTGCCACTCGCGACCCGCGTTTCGAAGCTACCTTCTGGGATGCTCCCAAGAAGGAATCCGGAACATTGCTGTATGCCTGTAAATTCATTGACAGAGAGGGTGTGAAGCTTTATCCGGGGCCATATCCCCCAATTTACGGATCGAATACCAATACAAATGATGCTCCTGTTTTACGTTTGGCTGAAGTTGTACTTAACTGGATTGAAGCAAAAGCTGAACTGGCTACAATGGGTGGGGCTGCCGTAACACAAGCTGATATTGATGCTTCAATTAATGCCATTCGCTCTCGTCCGCTTGACGCTACTGCAATTGCAAAAGGCATTAAAAAGACCGCAGCCCTTTCGCTTGCCAGCCTTCCTGATGATCCCGACCGTGATTCGGATGTATCACCACTGTTGTGGGAAATCCGCCGCGAACGCCGCATGGAATTTGTTTTTGAGCATACCCGCCTGATGGACATCAAGCGTTGGAAAAAAATCAATTACATGAAAAACACCGATCCGGATAACATGCTGGGATTATGGACGAATTTCCAGACGGAATTTCCTGAATTCCTGGTTGCATCGAAAAAAGGCAAACTCAAGGTTAGAAAGGAAGATGGAACCATTGTAACTTACGACGGTACAAATGCTGCAGCCATGGTTGGCTATTATGTTCCGGAAAACATTTCGAACCGCGATGATTTCAATGACAGGGTTTATCTGGCTCCGGTTGGGAATACCCAAATCAGTGAATATCTCGATAAAGGCTACAAATTGACTCAAACACCGGGTTGGTGATTTGAAATCAACT
>JAJZSZ010000389.1 GCA_021849365.1 Bacteroidota bacterium
TGTAGTCAATGTCTTCAGGTTTCATTCCGGCGTCTTCGATAGCCCATTTCATAACTAAGGATGCACCACCTGCATCTGGATCGGGAGCTGTCATGTGATAGGCATCAGCTGACATTCCTCCACCAACCATTTCTGCATAAATTTTAGCCCCTCTTTTTACTGCATGTTCATATTCTTCAAGAATAAGAGCACCAGAACCTTCACCCATAACAAATCCGTCGCGGTCAACATCAAATGGTCTTGATGCAGTGGCTGGATCGTCGTTCCGGGTTGAAAGAGCCCGCATGGAATTAAATCCGGCTACACCTGCGGGGTTAATTGCTGCTTCAGATCCACCTGTAATGACTACATCCACTTTTCCAAGTCTGATGTAATTCATTGCTTCGATGAGGGCATGAGAAGCAGATGCACAAGCTGATACCGTAGTAAAGTTTGGTCCTCTGAATCCGTAACGGATAGAGAGCAAACCTCCTGCTATATTGGCAATCATCTTAGGAATGAAGAACGGCGAGTAACGAGGCATCTCGTGTTTATATCCCAACGTTTCTTCAAAGAAGGTTTGTAAACCTCCGATTCCGGCACCCCAAATAATTCCGGCTCTGTCTTTGTTTATTTTTTCAAGATCGATGGCAGAATCTACCATTGCCTGCTCTGCTGCGGCAAAAGCATACAATGTATAGGGATCATGTTTTCTGATCTCTTTTTTGTCAACATATACAGATGGGTCGAAATTCTTAAGCTCGCAGGCAAAAGTGGTTTTGTGTGCACTGGCATCGAAATGGGTGATAGGGCCTGCGCCGCTTTTCCCGTTTTTTAAGCCTTCCCAGTATTCTTCGATAGAATTGCCAAGCGGGTTAACAGTTCCTAATCCGGTAACAACTACCCGTTTAAATTCCATAATGTCGTTTTATTATTATTTCAAATTAGCTTCGATGTGAGCGATAGCTTCACCTACAGTTGAGATTTTTTCAGCTTGATCGTCTGGAATAGCTAAGTCAAATTCTTTTTCGAATTCCATGATCAACTCAACTGTGTCAAGTGAATCAGCACCAAGATCGTTTGTGAAAGATGCTTCGAGGGTAACTTCGCTTTCATCAACACCTAATTTGTCAACAATAATTGCTTTTACTTTTGCTGCAACGTCAGACATAACTCTAATTTTTGGTTAATATTAAATTTGTTTCAAAAAATTCGATGCAAAGTAATAAATTTACCCCTGATATTTCAAACAAAAAATGTATTAAATGGATGAATAAAGGTTGAAGGACAGGGTGATTTGCATTATATTTGAACCTTTTATTCTAAAATTCCATTGATCATAAATCTATAAATTACACATTAAATGAAACGAATTGCCATTTTTGCTTCTGGCTCCGGAACAAATGCCCAAAGGATAATTGAGTATTTCTCAAGTAGTAAAGAGGTAGTAGTTGATTCATTATGGTCGAACAATGAAAATGCATATGCCTTGATTCGTGCCGAGAAGTTGGGTATTGAAACCTTCACTTTCGAGAAGGATGAATTTTACAGAAGTAATGAGATTTTAGACAGACTATATGATCACCGGATTGATATGATTGTGCTGGCCGGTTTCCTCTGGTTGGTTCCCCGTAGCCTTACGGAATTGTTTACAGTTATTAATATCCACCCGGCACTGCTCCCCAAATATGGTGGAAAAGGTATGTTTGGCGTGAATGTTCACAAAGCTGTTTTAGCCTCGAAAGACAAAGAATCTGGGATTACAATACATCATGTTAACCAGAATTACGATGAAGGGGATATTATTTTCCAGGCAACTTGTCCTATTTTGTCAGGCGACACTCCTGAAACACTTGCAGCAAGAATTCATGAACTCGAATACGAGCATTATCCGCGGGTAATAGAGGAACTTCTTCTGAAAGAAGATGAAGAGAACAGCTAGTTTTTCTGGACTATTTTATAATGAAATGCCATCTGATTGATACCATCAGGTGGCATTTTTTATATCGGTATTGCATATTATCCCGATTCCCGAATAAAATAGAATTGTAATTGTGAAAATTTCAGATACTTCAATATTGCTTTAAATACATATTGTATTTACTTTTAGAACCGAACTAACCAGCCACAACAATGAAACCAAAGTTTTCTGCATTTTTATTTGTGTTAATACTCCTTTTTCAATTGACTGCAGAAGGGCAGCCTTATTCGGCAAAAGGGGAAACCACAAAGACAGACTCTCCGAATGAATGGATTCCAATTTTCAATGGTAAAGATTTGGATGGCTGGACTCTTAAAGTCACAGGTTTTAAATGTGGCGAAAATCCACTTAACGGATTTTACGTAGAAAACGGAATTCTGAAAATTGATTATTCAAACTTTGACAAGTTCAAAGGTCGCTTTGGCCATTTGTTCTACAAAGAAAAGATTTCGTCATATATTCTGCATGTTGAGTATCGGTTTGTGGGAGAGATGTTGTCCGATGCACCGTCGTACTGTTACCGCAACAGTGGGGTAATGGTTCATTCACAGTCGCCCGAAAGCATGGATATTACTCAAAATTGGCCTGTGTCGGTCGAAGTACAGATGCTGGGTAGCACCGATTCACTCAAGCAAACAACCGGCAATATTTGTACTCCAGGCACTACGGTCTGGTACAAAAATAAACCAACGAATGAACATTGTATAAATGCCAATTCTAAGTATTTCTATGATGGCGAATGGGTGAACCTCGACATTATTGTTGAAGGTGGAAAATCTATTACAAATATTGTGAATGGCGATACTGTTTTGGTGTGTTCACATCCTCAGATTGGCGGATTTTTGCTGCCTGAAAACTATCCGTTATCCGAAGGTACACTACTGGAAGATGGTTATATTGCACTTCAGTCGGAAGGGCAACCACTTGAATTCAGACGGGTTGACCTGAAAAAACTGGATCTGAAGAGTCGAAAATAAGACTTCAATAAGCAATGAGTCAGCAAGAATCATAAAACTAAACACAACCCAAAAACATGAAAAGTATTTTTTATTCGGCCTTATCATTTGCTTTAATGATTTCAGCGGCGGTATTTGCACAAGGGGGCAAAGTTTCTGATAATCTGACGATGAAGAGTAAAATCCTGAATATGGATCGTAAGTATGCCATTTATCTTCCTGAAGATTATTATACTTCTGATCGGTTTTATCCCGTTTTATACTTGCTTCACGGATCGGGTGACGACCAGTCGGGCTGGGTGCAGTTTGGTGAGGTAAAACATATTGCCGACAAAGCTATTGCTGAAGGAAAATGTACGGCTATGATTATTGTTATGCCTGATGGAAATACAGGCCAGCGCGGATATTTTAACAGCCCAAAGGGTGATTGGAATTACGAAGATTTCTTTTTTCAGGAATTTATTCCAATAATAGAGAAAGCTTATCGGATCAGAGCAGAAAAGCGCTACCGGGCAATTTCGGGGTTGTCGATGGGGGGTGGCGGCACTTTTATGTATGCACTGCATCATCCTGAGCTTTTTTCGTCGGCCTGTCCGCTAAGCGCTTATGTCGGACCAATATCGATGGAAGATGCTGCCACTCGCTGGGAAAAGCAATATCCGGGCATTTCAAAAGATGATTTGGCAAAGTATTTCAGCAAACACAGCGCACTCGAACTTATAAATAACATGACCGATGATCAGAAAAAAGCTGTTCGCTGGTACATCGACTGTGGCGACGACGATTTTCTGTATGAAGGAAACAGTTTGGTGCACATTGCTATGCGTAAAAAGGAAATTCCTCACGAATTCCGGATTCGGGATGGGGCGCACACCTGGACATACTGGCGCGACTCATTACCAACAGTTCTTGAATTTGTTTCGCAGGCATTTCATCAATATTAATAACGAATTACTCAACTAATAAACTACAAACAATGAACACATCACGCCGACAATTTATTCAGAGCAGTGCTGTTTTGCTGGCCGGAACTGCGTTGTTATCGAAAACTGCATTAGCTGCAGTTAAACCATCCGAAATTATTGGATTACAGCTTTATTCTGTTCGCGACGATATGAAAAAAGATCCGCTCGGAACATTGAAGCAAGTGGCTCAAATGGGTTACAAGCATGTAGAACATGCAAATTATGTCGATCGTAAATTCTACGGATATACTGCAAAGGAATTCAGGAAAATACTTGACGATCTGGGATTGAAAATGCCTAGCGGACATACCGTAATGGGTAAAAACCATTGGGATGAGACTAAAAAAGATTTCACTGACGAATGGAAATACCTGGTTGAAGATGCTGCCTATATGGGACAGAAATATGTAATTAGTCC
>JAJZSZ010000390.1 GCA_021849365.1 Bacteroidota bacterium
AGGGAACAGAAGCCGGGGGGATCTTTCATATTGAGGTGATTAACGAAGCGGCTCAATCGGGCGAGAAGGCTGCTCCGGGAAACATTGATCCGGGAGTTTGTTCTTCGGCTTATGTGGTAGTTGTGAGCAGCGATAAGATGGGAGAGGGTGATCCTCAACTGGGAACCATCCTGATGAAGGGATTTCTGAATGCCTTGCATGAGCAACCAGTTTTGCCTACGCATCTGATTTTTTACAACTCCGGAGTTAAATTAACTACCGTGGATTCGGGGGTAAGCAGCTCGCTAAAAGCCCTTGAAGAGAGCGGGGTTGAAATTCTGATCTGCGGAACCTGCGTTGATTTTTACCGTATCAAAGAAGAGCTTGGGGTTGGAAAGATCTCCAACATGTTCACAATAACAGAAACGATGGCAAAGACGGGGCACGTCGTGAAACCCTGAGAAAAATTTGGATTTTGGATTTTGGATTTTGGATTTTCGATTATGAAAAGCACTTTATCAAAAGACAACAACAGATGATTTGAAGCAGAGCTAACTGCTAAAAGCCAACTGCTAACAGCAAAAAAATAAGCAAATGAACCTCTATTTTGACAATTGCGCAACCAGCTTTCCCAAGCCTTCCGCGGTAGCGGAGGCGATGGGCAAACACCTGAACGAAACCGGCGGTACATATGGACGCTCCGCTTATCCGCGGATATTGCAGTCGAGCCGGCTGGTTGAGGAGTGTCGCGATCAATTGGCCGCGAAGATGGGGACCTCCGAGGCCGGAAAGATCATATTTACAGCCAATGCCACCACGGCGCTGAACCTGATGATCCAGGGGATCTGCAAAAAGGGAGGCCATGTCCTGACGTCGGCCATGGAGCACAATGCGATAGCCCGGCCACTCGAGCACCTTCGTCAGCAGGGGTTGATTGAGTGGGAGTTGTTGGAAAGCGCTCCCGACGGACGGATCCTGATTGAAAAGATTGCTTCCAAAATACGTCCCAATACGATCCTGGTGGCGGTATGCCATATTAGCAATGTCAACGGCATGGCGCAATCGCCGGGCGAAATTAAAAAGGCGATAGGGGAGATTCCGCTGCTGATTGATGCCAGCCAGTCGCTGGGGCAATATCCGGTTGAGGTAGATCAGTGGGGCGTTGATTTTCTGGCTTTCACCGGGCACAAATCGTTGTTGGGCCCTACCGGGACAGGAGGCGCCTTTATGCGATACCCTGATATGGTGGAGCCTTTGTTGTACGGCGGCACCGGCAGTGGATCCGAATCGCTCTCTATGCCCTCTTTTGCGCCCGATCGTTTTGAAGCCGGAACCCCCAACATTACGGGTATCCACGGATTGAACGCGGCGCTAAAAAACAGGCCTGAACCCCAACATTCAAGGACCGATTTTCTCGATTTGCTGAAGGAAGTCAAGCAAGACACACACTACCAGGTTCGTTGTGCAGAGGATCTGACCAACCAGGGAAAATTGTTCTCGGTCATACATCATTCGTTGAGCGGATCCGCATTGGCGCAGCGATTTTACGAAGAATACGGCATCGAATGCCGGGCCGGGCTTCATTGCGCCCCGCTGGCCCATCGTCACCTGGGTTCGTTTCCTAACGGGGATTGCCGTTTTTCCCTGTCTCCCTACCATACGCCGGAGGAGTTGAACTATCTGGCCAAAGCGATCCACGATGTCGGAAAATAAAATGATCTTTCTGTTCCAGAATATCCGCCA
Organism: Bacteroidota bacterium; assembly: GCA_021849365.1. Taxonomy (GTDB): domain Bacteria; phylum Bacteroidota; class Bacteroidia; order Bacteroidales; family Prolixibacteraceae; genus Aquipluma. The sequence goes on from JAJZSZ010000390.1 coordinate 1,723, forward strand.
GGTGATTTTGGCGGAGCAGTGGTGTGTTGATAACAAGCTTCCTGTTAAGGTGATCCCTGTGCCAAAACCCCATTCGACCGAGTGCGGGATGTGCCTCGAGATCAACAAAGAGGAGGAGGAGAGAATGGAGAGGTTTGCGAGAGAGAATGGTTTTGAAACGAGGATTATTTAAAACCCCTCCCAACCACGAATTACACGAATTACACGAATTTAGAAGAAAATAGGAGTAATCTGTAACGGCTGTCGGTAACGCGAAATGCATTTGATGCAAAGAAATGACCATTTCACATGACGCAATGTCAGTTTTTGGTTGAGAAATGTGGGTAGGCAGTAAAGAAATGTCCATTGTCGACAGAGAATGGGCGGTTGCACGCGAAGAAATGTCAGTTTTCAGTAAAGCAGTGAACATGTGCGGTAAAGAAATGGAGATAGTAACCAAAGCTGCTGCATATGCGGGGAAAACCGCAACTTTGAATACAGGCGGGTCTGTTGTTTGGTTTTAATTCCGGGGCAAGGGTATATAATTTGGCCACAGCAGCCTGGATGCACTGAATTATCATTGAGCCAATTAATTAATTTCTTACATTTGTTCTATGTCAAAACAGGAGATTCAAAATATTATTATCAGTTGTCTCAAGGATTACCATCCGGCATATGTGGGACTATTCGGATCGTTTGTTAGAAGCGATGGGTCTGCAGGCAGTGATATTGATATTTTGGTACGGTTCAACGAGAGTTATTCATTGCTGCAGTTGGTAAGGATCGAAAATGAATTATCTGACAAATTAGGTATCAAAGTTGATTTGGTGACCGAAGGCTCTCTGAAGAATGAACGAGTAAAGCACAGTATTAATCAGGATTTAAGGATTATTTACCAGGCATGAAAGACGATATCGCTTATATTGAGCATATTCTTTTATCCATCTCAAAAATTGATGCTTTTACAGTAAGTATGACCCGATCTGATTTTGAACAAAATGAGATGGTTCAAGATGCTGTCATTCGAAATATTGAGATTATCGGAGAGGTTTCTAAACGTGTATCAAATGATCTTAAGACTACTTATTTCGATGTACCCTGGAGAGAAATGGCAGGAATGCGTGATAAGTTGATCCATGATTATATGGGAGTTGACGTTGATGTCGTATGGAAGACGATTAAAGTTGATATACCTCAGCTATTGGTTTTGTTGAAGAGGATCGATCTGTAATTCACCTTGAGCGGTTGGGCGGCTTCATCACACCTACTTGCCACTATTTAGTTGCGCCACAACGAGAACGCGGCAACGCAAATTGATTTCTTCCAAGCATTACTAATTGCAAATCTGCACCAGTCGGCGAATTGATTAAAAATTTGTAAATCCATTTTTTTATCGTTTCCTTTGATATTATAACCATAAATTTAATTCAACTTAAATAAACACAACCGGATGAAAGGCACGAACAAATCATTAAATTTCTGTTTGTCAAGATGTTTATGCCTTATGCGAGTTACACCTAAGTCACAAATAAACGCAACCGGTTACGTTTATTGAATTGATTGATTACAAGCTTAAAAGAAACTCAGGCAATGAGAAAGAATTTAATAAGTATGGAAGTAACAGAAAACGACTTAAAGGCAATTTTCGATTCTTTTATGGAACTTGAAAATGAACTAAAAATTGAAACCAAAAAGATTTTTGAAAATGAATCAAATAAAGGACAATTATTCAAATCAAGTCATTTCATTTTTTCAGTCGTAAACAGAGCAGTTGCTTTGAATCGTGGATTTTTACAGCTAACCAATTTGAATAATTATCTGGCGGCCATTTCATTAATAAGATTACAAGTTGATAACTGTCTTAGACTTTATGCAATGAGCCTCGTTGATAATCCGAGTAGCTTCTATGATAGCGTTTTAGAGGGTATTGAGATTGGAAATTTATGTGACAGAGATGGGAAAAAAATGACAGATAATCACCTTGCAACAAAAATTGATACAATATTTCCAGAATTCAAAAAATTATATAAAAACACCTGTGGTTTTATTCATTTTTCCCACGAACACCTGTACTTCAATAATAAAGTAAAAGATTTAACTGATGATTCCTTTATCTTAAGTACTTCAATTGGAGACATTGACAAACTTGAAATTTATGAGAAAGTGGATTATTCATTTAATATGTTAATGGCAGGAAAGAGTTTATATAAATTGATTAAGGAGTATCGGATTACAATGCAAAAATATTTGACTGAAAATGATTAAAAAAGCCAGCACACAACAAAAACGATATTTCAATAGCGGTTACGGTGGTATGCGAGCCGCGGTTCGCCACACAAACATTTGTGGTACGCGGACAGGACACCGCCCGCAACTATGCCATTGCATTTAGTTTCAAATGTTCTATTCCCAACCTTATGCCATCACCACCAATATCAACCATAAATAACCCCAAATCAGATAAATGAAATTAGATCTACTCAAACCTGCAAAATCCTTAAACAAGGCCTACTTTAAGCAATCGCTTAAACGCGAGCAGATAGAGCTTTTCAAATCTGAACTGCAAAAGACCTTTAACCATAT
>JAJZSZ010000391.1 GCA_021849365.1 Bacteroidota bacterium
GCACTTTAATCTCCAAAACCATGATGGTGATGATGATGGCCAGAACGCCATCGCTGAATGCTTCGAGTCGGGTACGGTTCATAAGTATCTGTTTTAATGCCTGATACAAAACAGCAAAACCCAATCAATTGTTGAAAGGATATCATTGAAAAGCTTTCAAAATCAACCGTTCTTTTTTAGTTTTGGAAAGCCAAAAACAATTAACTAAAACAAAAATGGAAATTCAATCACTTGCTGCTATTCGCTTCGACCAACTTTACAACGCCTTCAGCGAAGCTTTCAAAGATTACGAGCTTCAACTCGAACAAACCGAACTGGAGGTAATGATCACACGCCGTGGCTATGTTCCTGAACTATCCTTCGGAGCATTCGAAAACAATCGGCTGGTCAGTTTTACACTGAACGGAATCGGGAATTTCAACGGAATAAAAACAGCATACGACACAGGAACCGGAACGATTGAGGCTTATCGGGGGAAAGGGCTGGCCAGCCAAATCTTTCAATATTCGGTTCCCGAACTGAAAAAGGCAGGCGTCAGGCAATATTTGCTGGAAGTGCTACAACATAACACCAGCGCTATTTCGGTTTACCGGAAGCAAGGTTTTGACGTAAGTCGCGAATTCAACTATTTTGTTGAGCAGGCTGCAAATGTTCGGTTGGAGAAATACCAACTTCACGTCGGATATCGTATTCAGCCCATCGATTTAAGCCTGAAAGAACAGATGATCGCTTGTCAGGATTTTACACCCTCGTGGCAAAACAGTTTTGAATCGGTAGAGCGTCGACTCATTGATTTCCGCCTATGGGGCGCATTTGAAGGCGAAACCCTGGCTGGATACTGTATTTTCGAACCCAACTCCGGCGATATCACCCAACTGGCGGTTTCTCCATCGCATCGCAACCGAGGATTGGCAAATTGCCTGCTTCGCGAGGCTGCCCAAACCAACCGGCATAAAAACCTGAAAATCATTAACACCGACACCCGATGTGAAGCAATAACCCGCTGGGCCGAATCGGTTGGCCTGACATTACAAGGGAAACAGTTTGAGATGGTTAAGGAGATATAAAAGCTACATTTCTACCACTTTATATGCTTTTTTCGGGTTGGAGAGGCCTGATTGTTTTCATAAATTTCAATCGTACCGCTACCATGTTCAAGCAAATCAATTGCAGTATCAATAATCCGCTCCGACGATGTATTTTCTATTATATGAGCATTTGTTGAAGTATCGTAACCTCCTTCCCATCCGGAATCCTCTCCTATTATCAGATGTAAACCCCACTGGGCATAAATCACAGGATTCTGAATGTGTTTCACCGGATCAAAGTCTCCTCCACCTATTGAGTCGGGTATAAGTTTTACTTTAAGAGATGCACTTCTTGGAAGTTTAGCAGTGACACTAAATGATTGATTTGCATTATTTTCCTGGGAAAAATCAAGCTTATCACCAGCCAGAATATTTATTCCTGACTTCCCACTCAGTGGATACTCAATAAAATTAGTGAATTCAAATTTTGTGGTATTATTAAAACTTTTAATGTATTTCCCGAATTCAGGAATAACTGGATTTAATCCAAGCTCATGGTACCGATTAGATAGATTTGTTTTGATCAATGCTGTATCCAAAAATCTGGATTGATTGATAAGTTCCGACCCTAATGTAGCGTTATCCAGCTTCCCATCTACTTTTAAATCTTCACTGATATTTGCAAGCAGCTCTGTTAATTCAGCTTCGTGATGATTTCCTTGTAAAATGGCCGTTACCGCAAGTAATTTGCCGTTATCTTCTCCATTCTGACCAATATTTAAATCTTCAAACGATTTTAATCCTGAATATTGAAACCCAAACATTCCGAATATTTCATTTTGAGCCTGAGATTTCGCTTCTGTAAATGATTTCCCATTTTTAATCAAGTATTCGACTCTCGGTTTTTCCAAATGAGTTAATAAGTTAACATTTACCAAATTCTTTCCGGATAAATCAACCAACGCATTTAATGTAATTTGTGACGTCGACTGCTTTCCTGAAACTTCATTAAAATAAAAACCATCGGCACGCAAAGCCGCAAAATTTGAACTTAGAGTGATATCTTCCAGTTGAAATGTTCCGTTATTGTCAGTTATTTGTGAATTGTAAGACTTCCCACTTGGAATTATATCTGACTGTAAATCATAAAGAGTAATAGAACTTCCAGTGATAAAAGGCCCTTTCTGGACCTGACCAGAAATTTTCTGGATTTTTACCTGTACCAAGTCAGAATCTTGCTTGCAACCTGAGGAACCCAACAATATTGATAATAACCCGAGCCCAAAAATGAATTGATAATTTCTTTTCATGGCAATCTGTCTTATATTTTCAAATAAACTAAACGTGTAGTAATAAATTTTAACCTTTCCTGCTTAAAAAACGTGCATATTAATTTGTTGGTATAGTTCAGCTCAAAATTTCCTTTTTGTATCTTCATCCGCAAATCATGATAAGCCATGAGCGACGAAAACAAAAGGAAAATATGGGTTCACCCGTGGTCGTACCGCGAGGGAACAATTGCCACAGTTGCACTTTTGGTGCTGGGTTTTATATTGCAGGCTTTAAGCAGTGGAATTATACTTCGGAGCGCCGGCTTTCCCTGGAACCTGATTTCCGGACTCATTTTTCTGACACTGCTGATTACGGCATTTGTGATTTGGCAAAAACATCCGTTAATGAAATTTCTGGGTGGTGTAAAAGCTGCTTTGCCTGCCATTCTGGGATTCACCTTCCTGGTTTTGCTCATGGGTTTTGTCAAGCAGGATGTGGAACCGAAATCATCAGTTTCCAGGATTTTAGGGCTTACCCACATCGTTCGTACCTGGCCTTTTATCCTGATTAACGTGTACCTGATGATTTTGCTCGGCGTGGTTACCCTGAAACGCCTGTCGCCTTTTAACCTGAAAAATGCCGGCTTCTTTCTGAATCATTTTGGTTTGTTTCTGGTACTGTTCTCAACGGCACTGGGCAGCAGTGATGTACAACGACTGACCATGAACTGCTACGAAAAACAGCCCGAATGGCGCGCTGCTGATATATCAGGTAAAACCGTTGAATTACCTTTGGCTATTCAGTTACTCAACTTTAATATCGATGAATTTAAACCTAAAGTTACGATTGTCGACAACCAGACCGGACAGATTGTTGAGCTTAAAAAGAAAGCGCAATACGAAGTTCTCGACCGCAATTCGTTCGACTTGTACAACTATCACCTGGAAATAGAGCAGTTTCTGGAAACTTCAGGAAAAGTTGGTAATACTTATTTCGCGGTGAACGAACCCGGCGCAGCACCATCGGCCAAAGTAAAAGTAACCGATAAAAACGGAGGCTCTGCAATTTCGGGTTGGATTTGCAGCGGAAGTTACGTTCATCAGCCCGAAGCGCTGAAGCTGAACGAACAATATTCGCTGGTCATGTTGCCGGCCGAACCTAAAAAATTCAGCTCCGAACTGAGCATACAAACCAAAAGCGGGAAAAATATCACGACCACGATTGAGGTGAATCGTCCGTTTAAAATCGACGGCTGGACCATTTATCAACTAAGTTACGACACCCGGTTGGGACGCTGGTCGAACCTGAGTGTATTGGAGTTGGTGCGCGATCCGTGGCTACCTGTGGTATATTTCGGCATTTTCCTGATGATGGGTGGAGCAGCATTCCTGTTTATCACCGGTAAACCTAAAAATGGAGGAACTGAAGATGTGGCTTGAATTTCCTTTTTTTGCATCGGTGGCCATTTGCTGTTGGCTTGGAGCTTCGGCATTGTTTTTTACTTCAGGTAAAAAGGTGATGAATCAACTGGCGGCAGGCTTATCGCTGGCCGGAACACTGGTTTTGCTGGCTTTTGTCATTAACCTTTGGATACATATTCAACGGCCTCCCATGCGAACTTTGGGTGAGACACGATTGTGGTATGCCATTTTTCTCTCCGGAATTGGATTGGTTTCATACCTCCGCTGGAAATACAAATGGCTGGTAAGCTACAGTCTTGGTCTGGCAATTGTTTTCCTGATCATAAACCTGCAACATCCCGAAACATACGATAAAACACTGATGCCAGCCCTGCAAAGTCCATGGTTCATTCCGCACGTTATTGTGTACATTTTTGCCTATGCCATGCTCGGAGCTTCGTCGGTGGTGGCGCTACGTAACCTGTTTTTTGTACCCAGCGAAAAAACTATCAAAGACCCCATACAGATGGCTGATAACCTGGTTTATCTGGGATTCTCATTCCTGACATTCGGATTG
>JAJZSZ010000392.1 GCA_021849365.1 Bacteroidota bacterium
TCCGATCTACCGGTATTTCGGCCAGCGACAGGGCAAAAACTTTAAATGCATTAGCTGATCCGAATTTAAATCCGGAAGAACTGGGTCGACCGGGACATATTTTCCCGCTTAGGGCAAAAAGCCGCGGAGTGCTTCGCCGTGCCGGACATACCGAGGCTGCAGTTGATTTAACCCGCATGGCCGGGCTGACTCCGGCAGGTGTGCTGATTGAGATTATGAACGACGATGGAACCATGGCCCGTTTACCGGAACTGATGAAAATTGCCGAGCGTTTCAATCTGAAAATTATCTCGATAAAAGATTTGATTAATTACCGTATTCAGAGCGAAAGCCTTATCGAGCGCGGCGAAGAAGTGTTTCTTCCCACCCAATATGGCAATTTCCGGATTATTCCTTTCAAACAATTGTCGAATGGGGTGGAACATGTTGCTTTGATCAAAGGCGATTGGGAGGCCGATGAACCTATTTTGGTACGTGTGCATTCGTCGTGCATGACTGGCGATATCTTTGGCTCGAAACGTTGCGAATGTGGCGAGCAGCTTGAGCATGCCATGAAAATGATTGAAAAGGAAGGGAAGGGAGTTTTGGTTTACATGCAGCAGGAAGGACGCGGCATTGGACTGATGAATAAAATTGCAGCATATAAACTTCAGGACGAAGGAATGGATACCATTGATGCTAATTTGCATCTGGGATTTGATGCTGATGAACGCGACTATGGCGTTGGTGCTCAGATTTTGCGCAGTCTGGGTGTTACCAAAATGCGACTGATGACCAACAATCCGGTGAAGCGTGTCGGGCTTGAAGGTTTCAACCTCGAAGTGGTTTCAACAGTGAACATTGAGATTGAACCCAATGAATACAATCAGGTTTACCTGAAAACCAAACGCGACCGCATGGGCCATTTTCTTCAGAAATTTAAATATTAATCGAAATGGGGATTTTCGATAGCATTTACGATTCAGCTCCGAGTGACGGCCCTGTAGAAGGCGTTGACTACATTATGAGTCCTCAGGGTTACCGCATAATGACTGAATATTATCTGGTGAAGCGAGGTTATTGCTGCTCGAATGGATGCCAGAATTGCCCATATTCGCCCAGAGCAATGAAGGGAAACAGAAAATTAAGGCCTGAGGTTGAAGGAAAATACAATATTTAGAAAGCTCGCATAAAAATAAAAAGCCGGAATGCAGTAGTAAAACACTGATTCCGGCTTTTTATATAGCTGGGATGCCAGTTATAACATTAGTTTACAGTTGAAACAACACTATTTTCTTCTCCAAAATTATTCGATACAAATAAGTCGGCCTGGGCTTCGTTTTTCCATACCGATCCGTCAATCAGGTAACGGAATTGATATTCTTTACCGGCTTCCAGTTCGAGAGTTGCAGTAAAATCGTTCGATTTAAGCTGGGTCATTGGTTCAGCCGATTTATCCCAATTGTTGAAATCACCCAACAACTGAATTTTGCTGGCTCCTGAAGCTTCCGAAGCATCAACGCGGAATGAAACCTTACATACAGGTTTTGATTTAAGGAATTGTTTTTTAAGGCTCATAATTCATGGATTAAAATTCAAAGTCAATATCGACGAAACAAAAATACGGCAAATGAGTGAAGGAATTTGTGCTAAGTGGCTGTGATAAAATTATTTAGCAATATATTGACAATAATTTAACTTTGAAATGTTTTAACAAATTGATTGTCAGTTGTTTCGTATTTTGTGGTTTTTGTTAACGAAAGATTAAGCCATTCATTTTCAGTGCGCTTATCGATTGGTTGGCTTTGTTCTTTTTGTTTCCGCGTTACATGTTTTGAGGTTCTCGGGTAAGGCTTATCTTTGTAAGAAAAAACAATGAATCCGAAAGAAATTCGTATCGTGTTCATGGGTACTCCCGACTTTGCGGTTGAGAGCCTGAAAGCTTTGGTCGAAAATGGCTACAACATTGTTGGTGTTATCACAGCACCCGATAAGCCAGCCGGACGCGGACAGCAGTTAAATGAGTCGGCAGTCAAACAGTACGCGGCTAAACAGGGCTTGCGCATACTTCAGCCTGAAAAATTGAAAAATCCGGATTTTATTGCCGAGCTCGAAAGTCTGAGAGCTGATCTTCAGGTGGTAGTTGCTTTTCGCATGTTACCCGAAATAGTTTGGGCCATGCCTCCGATGGGTACGTTTAACCTGCATGGGTCGTTGTTACCCAAGTATAGGGGAGCTGCACCTCTTAATTGGGCTGTTATTAATGGCGAAACTGAAACGGGTGTAACAACCTTCTTGCTTTCGCACGAAATTGATACGGGTAAAATCATGTTTCAGGAGAGAACACCTATTGGCGAGAACGACACGGTGGGCGATATACACGATCGTTTGATGATTATTGGTGCCAACCTGGTTGTAAAAACGGTTGATGCTTTGGTTAATGGCGAAGTTGAAGCTATTGATCAGGAAAAACTGATCAATGATGGATTACAGGTAAAACATGCCCCGAAAATATTTAAAGACGATTGCCGGATTGATTGGACCCGCGACACCGAATCGGTGCGTAACCTGATTCGCGGACTTTCGCCGTATCCAACGGCCTGGACTGAGTTGGTGCATCCGGAGAAAAAAGAGGTACTTACAGCCAAAATATATGCCACGTTCCGAGATAATAGTTGTCTTCCGGCAGCTCCCGGAACACTTCAGACTGATGGAAAGAAATATTTGAGGATTGCTTGTCCCGACGGATGGCTCTCAGTTACCGAAATTCAACTTTCAGGAAAGAAACGGATGAAGATTGATGAGCTGCTTCGTGGATTTCACGATTTGAGAAGCTGGCAGATAAAAATGCAATAACCGAAAGACAGAAGTCCGAAGCCAGAAGTTAATTGCACTTCCAACTCCGGACTTCTGCTTTCCGTTTTCTGATTTGTTGTTTTACTTCTTCTTGCTGAAAGTTACAATCAGGAAATAGGTGATAAATCCCAATGAGATACACACCAACTCAATTCCAAAAGGTAGCACGCTGTTTTCCATGAAATTGTGGTAGTTGTCCTGATTGTAAAGACTTGGTCCCATTGAATTAATGATGATAAATCCAATTCCTGCAAAAAATGCAACCAATCCCCATTTCAGCGAAGGGTATTTGTTGGCTTCCTGATTTTCAGACGCTACTGAGGCTACTTTCTGGTCGAGAATTCCTGCATTTTCAAAATGACCGGCTTTAATAATTTTCCGTTTTAGTAAGAAGTCAGTGAAATTTTTTATGACACTATATATTGCATAAAAAATTACTGATGCCATTAATACTTCATTCATGCTCATAATTTTCAGTTTTTATGTGTTTGTAAGATGTGACAACACGAGTTTCTGAAATGTTGCAGATTGAGCCTCTATTTTTTCTATTTATTTACTTTTCACTATTTGGGCACTCATTAGGTTGATAAAATCCTTAAATCGGTCTTTTGATGCGCGTAGTTTCTCGAACGGAGCCGTCAATATAATTGTAAAGTCTTTCTTTGAGAAACGTTCAACATAGTCTATGTTTAGAATGAGAGTCCGGTGAATGCGTACAAACCGGGGTTGATCGGCTAGTTTTCGCTCATATTCACCTATATTCATTGACGAACAGAATGGCTTGGTTCCTTTGGAATACAAGTAGAAATAGGTATAATGTCCCCAAGCCTCGAGGTAAACAATGTCGTCAATATCTACCACCTCTGTATATTGAATACCTTCAATGATGATTTTACTGATTCGTTCTTCTGTATGAAGTCTATTATGAAACTTGCTGAGTTGAGAAAACCATGACTCTGCTAATGGATTATTCATGTTATTTCTTACACGATCTACTGCTTCCTTTAATTTCTGTTTGTCGATGGGCTTTGTTAGAAAATGAATAGCACCATAATTGAAAGCTTCAGCATAATATTCTCCTTGGTTGAAAGCCGTGATGATAATAATCTGGAAATTGCATTTATTCTGTTCCGAAAGCTTTTTAAGCAAATCAAAAGCAGTTTTCCCTTCAGTTTCGAACTGTATATCGAGGAAAACAAGTGAAGGATTAAGTTTCATAATCAACATTTCAGCCTCGGCTAAAGTGGTTGCCTTACCAATAATATCGATATTGGATGCGACTTCACGCAATAGCGATTCAATTACAGAATGAAAAGCTTTGACGTCTTCTACGATTATTGCAGAAATTTCAGGGGTCATGTTTTGCAATTTTTAGAGTTACGGTTGTGCCCTGATCTGAACTGGTTGTTTGGTAAATTATATGATATCCCATTTCATTC
>JAJZSZ010000032.1 GCA_021849365.1 Bacteroidota bacterium
AAGCGGGGTACATACGGTCGTTGCGGCCAACTTTTCCGTAGAAGCCGAGATCTGCGGCAATCTGTTGGCCGCAGGAGTTGGGGCAGCCCGAAATGTTGATCCGCAAATCACTTAAGTTGTCGAGCGGCAAATCACTTCTCCCGAGTGTTTTGCGTAGCGCGGCACCGGCCCCTTTTGATAAACAGATGCCCAACCGGCAGGTGTCGGCGCCGGTACAGGCAACTACCGTATTTAGTAACAAAGGCAGGTGCAAATCAACACCGGTTTTAACCAGAAAGTTGTACACATTGCCAAGGTACTGTTGGGGGATATTTCGTAAATGCAGATTTTGCCGCATGGAAAACCGGATTACATCTTCACCGAAGTGGAGGGTAAAATCGGCTAGTTGACCCAGTTTTTCAGCATTAATATTGCCATTTTCAAAGGGAACTATAATTGAAGAAAGCCCGGCCTGACGCTGGTCTGTAACGTACCTCCCCTTCCATTTCTCAAATTCGGGAGAGGAGACCAATTCCGGGATAAGATTGAGTGCCGGAGTTGTAAATTGGAATGTGGTAGGATGGTATGGAATATCTTCAGACTGCTTAATCTCGTTGTATATTTCGAAGAACAAACGAAATACCTCCTCTTTCCCAAGTTTGTAGAATATATACCTGAGCCTGGCTTTGTGCTTGTTTTTACGGTTGCCGTACCTCGAAAATAATTTTTTGACTGCATCGGTGATGTAGAATATTTCTTCTTCTGCTATAAAATCAAACAACTGGTAACCCACCATGGGCTTGGTTGCCAGGGAGCCTCCCAGGTATACCTTAAACCCACGCTTATCATTTTTTATCTGGGCGATGAATCCCAGATCGTTAAATACCGCATAGCTTGTATCCTTTTCGGAGTTGGAAAAAGCAATTTTCAGCTTGCGGGGCAAGGTGAATGAATCGGGTTCTGCTATAAGTTTCGAAGTTAGGTTAAACGCATAAGGGGTGACGTCGAAAACTTCGTCAGTAGCTATGCCGCTGTCGATGGATACCATGACGTTGCGGACCGTATTTCCACCGCCGCCTTTTGAAGAAAGTCCGATTTCTTTCAGGTTTTGAAGAATAAGAATGGCTTCGGGCAGGTCAACGTTCTGTATTTGGATTTCCTGACGGGTGGTTATATGAAGCAGGTCTGACTTGTGCCTGTGCGCAATCTCTGCCACTTTTTTTAGTTGAAATGGAGTAATGAAACCGGCGGCGCAACGGATACGGACCATGAAGGTTCCGTCTTTACGCTGCTCGTAAATGCCCATTGGCACGCGGATAGCTTTAAATTTGACGGGTTCGAGTTTCCCATCCAGGAATTCATCGACCAACGAACCAAAATATTTGATATCGTCGGATAGGGTTGCGGGTAAAGTGTACATATTTTTGATTTGAGACCTGTCAGGTTTCAAAAACCTGACAGGTCTGTGGTTAAACAATTATTATTTCTTCTTTTTCTACAATTGAATCTTTTATCCTAAAGGACTTTACATCTGACTGATTACTTGCAAGCGAAATGATCAGATAGCTTATTCCGGGATCGTAAGCCAGTCGGATGTCTTCGACGGAGGGTCTGGCAGGTGTTGCCGGGTGGCTGTGGTAATTGGCTACAATTTGCAGCCCTTTGTTTCTCGCATCCCTGACAGTCTGAAACTGCTCAGCCGGGTCAAATGAAAAATGTTCCGGGCTGTGGTCGATGTTTGTGAGTTGATAACTGTGCGTTACCACACCGTCATCTCCGGCCAGGTAGCCGCAGGCTTCGTTGGGAAGTTCATGCCGGGCATGGGCCACAATTTGATCTATAATACTTTGCTTGATAGAAATCATTTTTCGATTGTTATTTTGTGAATATTGTCCTTTACATGATTCACTTCCAGTACTTTAAATCCTTGCTCGGTAGCACTTCTTGGAACATTTTCCAATGGCTCACCTTCGGTAAGCAAGACTTCGAGCAGATCGCCGGGCTGTAGCCTGGAAAGTTCAATCTTCGTTTTTACAAAGGTCATCGGACAATGCTCTTTGGTGATATCAAGTTGTTTTGTAACCATGATTTTTGAGTTTTAGATAAAAATTCGATCGCCGCCTTCGGAGTACTGAAGAAAATTAGCCACCCCAATCACCGATTTGATCTCAGGGATAAAATCATCTTTTGTCATTCCAAGGATGTGCATGGACATCTCGCAGGCATAGAGGTTGACATTCAAGGCAATTGAGGCCTCAATCAATTCTTTGAGGGTGGCTACGTTGCGTTTGCGCATCAGAAAAGTCATCAGTCCGGGGCTTGCCCCCAGGAAATTCAGGCGACTTAACGGGACATTGTTCACCCCTCCCATCAGAAACCCGAAAATCCTGGCGAGCGCCCCTTTGCCGGTGAAGCTCCGTCCTTTCTTTTTCTTGATAGCATTTAAGCCCCAAAAGGTAAAGAAGATATTTACCTCATAATTTACGGCTGCAGAACCACTTGCAAGGGTAAATGCTGCAACCAGTTTGTCGAAATCACCGCTAAAGCTGATGATTGAAAGTTTCTTTTTTTCTGAAGTGTCCATGGTATTACTATTTAATGTTTTAAATCGCAAGTAGGAAGTTCGTATGTCTGCAAGCCGGTAATGGAAGGATGTTCACCGCATATCGGGCAATTAGTGTTTCTCCCGAACCTGATGGTCCTAAAATCCATAGAAAGGGCGTTGAAGGTCAATATCCTGTTGGTCAGCAATTCTCCCTTGTTAACCAGAAATTTTAAGACTTCAGTAGCCTGGATAGTCCCGAGCATCCCCGCTATTGAACCCAAAACCCCTGCCTGTGAACAAGTGGGGACTGCATTGGGAGGCGGAGGGCTGTCGAAAACACAGCGATAACAGGCATTTCCCGGAGTGTAGGTAAATGTCTGCCCTTCGAAACGGAGAATACCTCCGTGAGAAAAGGGCTTTTGGGCAAGTACGCAGGCATCGTTGATCAGAAACTTGGTTGGAAAATTATCGGTGCCATCCACCACGATATCGTACTTTTTGATGATGTCGAAAATGTTGTAGGTAGAGAGCAACTCCTGGTAAGCAACCACTTTTACATCAGGATTTAGTTGCTCTATTTTTTCTTTGGCAGATAGCACTTTGGCTTTGTTTACATCCGGGGTAAAATGGATTACCTGGCGCTGAAGGTTGGTCAAATCGACCACATCCCCATCGATGATGCCAATGGTGCCAACCCCGGCTGCGGCCAGATAAAGCGCGACAGGTGCCCCAAGTCCGCCTGCCCCGACAATTAATACTTTTCCTTCCGAAATTTTTATTTGACCTTCAACACCAACATCCTGAAGGATAATGTGCCTGCTGTAGCGTTCGATCTGTGAGTCAGTAAATTCCATAATTTTTAGATTAGTGCTGAATGGATATCATTTTTTAAATCTTCAAAATCCTCAATGCCTACCGATAAACGAATAAGTGTGTCAGAAACACCCATTTCCGTCCTTTTTTCGGGGGAGTAATCGCCAAAAATGGTTGATGCCGGATGTATGATCAGCGACCGGTTGTCGTAGATATTGGATGCCCTGCTTATTAATTTCAATTTGTTGAGGAATTCAAAACATTCTTCCCTTCTGTTGAAGTTAAATGTTAGTATTGCACCAGGGTAATTGCCAAACTGACTTTTTCCAACTTCATAGAATCTTGAAGTTTTTAATCCCGGATAGTTCACTTTGGCAATCTTCGCTTCTGTTTGCAGGTATTCGGCCAGCAAAAGAGTGTTGGAAGCAGCTTTATCAAACCTCAATGATAGGGTTTCAAGACCAAGACTCTGTAGATAAGCGTGATAAGGAGACAGACATGCACCCAGGTTCCGGAAAATTTCTTTTCGGAGTTTGGCATTGAAGGTATAAGGGCCAAAACGTTGCGCGAGATCGCTTAGCTTGGTAAACTTTGACCAATCAAACTGACCGTAATCAAGGACAAGGCCTCCCATCGAAGTGGCTCCCCCGGTAATCATTTTGGTGCTGGAAATGATTTCGATGTCCACTCCAAATTTCGAGGCGACAAAAATATTGGGTGGTGTTAACGTCGAGTCGGCAATCAGAAGTACCCCCTGTTCTTTGGCAACCTTCGAAAGAGAAGCTATGTCTGCTATTTCAAGTTGCGGATTGGTAACGGTTTCAAAGAATATGGCGATCGTTTTCTCATCAATGGCATTGGCTACTTCCTTGCTATTTGTCAGGTCACAGAACTTAGTTTCCACGCCAAAGGCTTGCAGCGTTGAGGTGAGAAAAGAGTAGGTATTCCCAAACAAATACCTGGATGTAACAATGTTATCCCCCGATTTGGCAATGGTAAAGAATACATTTGAAATGGCAGCCATTCCCGAACTCACGGCAGTTACGCCCAAAGCCCCGGTAATTGAGCGAATGCGCTGCTCGAAATTTTCCACGGTAGGATTCGAAATGCGCGAATAGGCATGATCGGGTGACCTGCCCAGAAAAGCATCTTCCATCTGTTCTGCCGTGTCAAATTCGAAGGCTGCATTACTGTAAATAGGCATCTGCAAAGCATTGTGAACATCCTTTTTGGCGTATTTGGTATGTATGACCCTGGTTGAAAAGCCTTGTCTTTCCATTTTGTCAAATATTGAGGGTTGAAAGGCTGCCACCTCCCATGAAAAAGAGGAAGTCGACTTCGTCATTTTCATGTAGTGAGGTTTCCTGGTAAGCTTCTCGTTTAACAAAGAGGCCGTTTAGCTGCACCGAAACCAATTCGGGCTTGGTAACCTTATTTTGCTGTAACAGCTCGATTAGTCCGATTTGGGTTTGGTCGAACTCCTGTTCTTTTCCGTTTACTTTTATTTTCATCGTCGTATTGTTTGCGATTTTGCGATTGTCTATTTGAGTGAATTAACCTGAGTGTTTAACTTACCAAACTAAATGATAGAGGGGTGGGCGACGCCAGGTTATCGTTAACCGGACAGCGTTGTTTGATGGTCGAAATCCATTGTCGCGTCAGCTCAGGAGAGGCATCGGTAATGGGTGAAAATTCCACATCGATTTGCTTGAACCCTGCACGTTCTGCGTCAGATTGCCCGAGAAGCTTGGCCGGGTTGATATTGCCACTGATCGCGATGCTCAGTTTTTCAATCTTAATGCCAAGTTCGCGAGCCGTCAGATGCGCCACTACGTTGATACATCCGGCGTAGCTGGCCAACAGGTATTCGACAGGATTAGCCCCCTGATCGTCGCCACCCAATACAGGCGGCTCATCAATTACGAGTTTGAATTGTCGGGAATTGGCCTCAAAGCGGGCTGCTGTCTGTGATTTTCCTTCGGTTTTAAAAATTAAATCTGCCATGATAATTGTTGTTTTAAGGGTAAAAAAAAGCCCCTCACATCTGTGAAGGGCTGAATTGCTATTTAGTTTTTATATTATATCTGCATCTAACAAAGCATAGCGCCACCCTCCACATGTTGGAACAACATACAGCTACACATACACATGGAGCTATTGGAGAATGCCTGAATCATATTTATTTTTTCCGATGCTTTTGTTTACATCAATTGCAAACTTAAGTATTAATTTTTATTTAAAAACGGTCTAATTACCTATATTTTTATTGGTAACATAAATTTAACACAAAGACCAGTAAATGGATAGTGAAGCAAACTTGTTTAAGTTTCTAATTTATAGGATATTATCGGAGTTTGTGCTCAAATCTGACGGGGTGACTCTTAGTGACCCCGTCAGTTGAACAAAAAAAATAAAAAAACTCACTTAAAAAAGTAGGGTATGAACGCTCCAGATCGGATATAGGTTAAAACAAATAAAAAATTAATTTTTAATCAATTTCAAAATCATGAAAACAACAATTAAGGCTTTACTGGTTATTCTCACTTTCTTATTTTTTTCCTGTCAAAAAAATGATTTCACTGGCACAACAACTACAGATTTAAGCCCGTCACAATTAAAATCGGCTACTATGGCCGTTAATGATGTAGCTGTAGAAAGTGTTTCGGCAGAAGCAAATTACGAAACTTATTTTTATGGAGAATATGAACAAATGCTCCGCCAAATTTCTCAGATGAGAGGGGAAACAATGAATTTGATGAATGGACAAGGCAATATGCATTATATGAACGGCCAGGTACCAAGTGTCTCGATTGATACCGCATCCATGGGATATCCTATGAAAATCACTATTGATTACGGGAAAAGTACTGAGAATCAACATGGGATGAAAATTAGTGGTAAGGTAATTATTGCGATTTCCGGATCTAAAAATACCGATGGTAGTACCCGTACGATATCTTTTACAGATTGCAAGATTGACTCAATTGGAATTGCAGGTACCAGTACTGAAACTTTTTTAGGGAATAATACAACAGCCCGTAAAATTTCGACTGTGAGTGATCTAACCTTTACATTGGCTAATGGAATGGTAATCAACCGGGCTGGAAATGAGGTCAGGGAATGGATTAAAGGATTGGATACCCCACATGATTGGAATGATGATATGTTTCAAATAACCGGAACTGTTAACGTAAAAAGTTCAACCGGGGATAATTACTCAAGAATGATTACTATTCCTCTCATCCGTTTAGGAGATTGCTCTCATCCAGTGCAGGGAGCGGTAAAATTCAGTAAAAATGAAAGCATGATCGCCACGCTCGATTATGGGAAAGGTATATGCGATAATTTAGCATTGCTTACTACCAATGGTAAAACAGTTGAAATTGTTTTAAAAGACCACGGAATGCCGGAAGCCATGACAGATGGACAACACGGTGGCAATATGGGCGGAAACGGAAGTATGGGCGGAAACGGAAGTATGGGTGGTCATGGAAGTATGGGCGGAAATGGAGGCATGGGTGGAAATGGAGGCATGGGTGGAAATGGAAGGTAGATTATAACATCATTAAAAGAGAGTTGCAAATGGTAGCTCTCTTTTAATATTCCTTGAAACGCAAATCCCAGCATCAGTTATCAAAAGGGGTAAATTAAGTATAGTTCCTTATACGGACATTCAGTAATATAAAATTTCAATCAATCATGGAACGCAAAATCATTATTTCAACAATCGTTACTTCAATACTTTTTGTTTTTAGCAGTTGTATGGAGGTTTCCCATTTAGCTCATTCCACCGAAGCACAAGCAACAAATACTATGGGAACAGACGAAACAATTCAGCCATATCAGGATAACCAGGGTTTAGTTCAAATTACTTCAAAAGTTTATACTTGTCCAATGCATCCGGAAGTAATTTCAGAACAGCCAGGCAACTGTCCCAAATGCGGTATGGAATTAGTCATTCAAAACTCAGCAGCAAATTCACATGAACCAATGAAAATGGGGTGCATGGGTATGATGCAACCCAACAACCACAAATCACATATCGGAATGTACCTTGGTGGCGGGGCAATGATGATTGGGATGATGACACTTATGATGATAAGATTTCTGTAGTAACAATGAATAGATTAGTTCATCTATATTCATCTATCTTTGTGGCAGAAGAAAACTGAAAGAAGTTGAAAAAAGAAGAGTTTAAGACCTTATTCGATGCCTATTTTGAGTCTGTAAGAAGATACATCCTTTACCGGTCGGGGAATGAGGAATTGGCAACTGATATTGCGCAGGATACTTTTCTTCGGATTTGGGAAAAGCAAATGATTGTAGATCCAAAAACAGGGAAAAGCCTGCTTTTAAAAATTGCAGGCGATTTGTTGATTACCCAGTACCGACGTGAAAAGGTAGCTTTTAATTTCTTTAATACATTCCAGCCTGCCAATAGAAGTAACACTCCCGAAGACGAACTAAACTTTCAGGAATTGAAAAAGAGCTATGAAAGAGCTTTAGAATCAATGCCGGAGAAACAACGGGCCGTTTTCCTGATGAACAGGGTTGATGAACTGAAATACAAAGAAATAGCCGATCAACTCGAACTTAGTGTAAAAGCTATTGAAAAAAGGATGGGTCAGGCACTTGAACATCTAAGAACAGAGATGAAAGACAAAATTTCGGTCTTGATATTATTTGTAATGGGATTTCGGTTGAACCCAAGCAAAATTTAAATATACGGGTGAAGAAAAATAGCCTACATACTGATTTAACTTTTGTTGACCAACAAAGCAAAGCTTTTTTCAAAGGGGGAAAATTCCGATGGAAAAAAAGCGAAGCCGATATTTGGGCAAACATTGAGGCGAACCTGGTTGATCAGCCCCATGGCCGTTCCATTTCCTTAAATTTCAATTTGGTCAGATGGATTGCAGCTGCAAGCATTGTAATTTTATTGTCATTCGGCAGCTTTCTCCGTTTCTACACGCTCACCATTAAAACGCCGGCAGGTCAACATCTGGAAGCCATGTTACCCGATCAATCGGAAGTTAAATTGAACGCCCAAAGTTCCATCAGCTATCATCCTTACTGGTGGCTAATAAGCCGAAAAGTGAACCTCGAAGGGGAAGCATTTTTCAAAGTACAAAAAGGCAGTAAATTCACTGTTGAGTCTAAAATAGGAATCACACAAGTTTTAGGCACCAGTTTCAATATTTTCGCCCGAGAGGAAATTTATAAAGTGACTTGTATTACCGGAACCGTGAAAGTGAGGTCGCGTATGGGATATGAGGCCATTATCAAGCCAAACAGTAAGGCGGAAATAAATAAAAAAGGGGAAATAAACGTTTCGACCCAAATTGAGACATTTCCGGAAATTTCATGGGAGAAAAATATTTTCTTATTTACGGCCACACCGGTCCATGCAGTATTTACCGAAATTGAACGGCAATATGGTGTTAAGATTGATACTAAAATTAACAATGGATCGTTGTATACAGGAAACTTTTCTAAAGATCAAAACGTTGAAGAGATATTGGAATATGTTTGCCCTGCCCTCGGATTAAAATATGTCAGAAAATCGGTTGACGAGTATCTCATTATCCAAAAAAATGAATGATCAGAAAACTAATAATATCACACCTTTTTATCATATCCATTCTGGTGTCGGGCTATGCCCAAACCATGAATATCAAGGTTGAGGCAAATAACCAGCCGCTCAACCTTGTACTTTTGCATTTACGTGAACAATATGATTTTCAGTTCTCATACAGCGACAATCAACTTTCGCAATATAGGATAACCACATCTAAATTCTTTTCATCAAAACAGGAAGCACTGAAATTCTTATTTGATGGACTTCCATTTCAAATCAAAGAAACCGGCGGGGTGTTTGTTATTATTCCGGACAAAAAGAAGTTTAGGGAGGAAAAGAAGAAAAATCAAGTACAAATAACCGGACAGATTGTGGAAGCCGGATCATTTGAACCGCTACCTTTTTCACAAATTCTGATAAACAACCATCCGTTAATTGCCGATGTAAGTGGAAGCTTCAATTATACAGCTTCTACAGATCGCTCCTTTCACATTCACATTTCACATTTGGGCTATTACGTCTACGACACGCTGCTTTATGCCGGTATTAATCAACAATTCAAACTGTCTCCGGCCAACCTTGTTCTTCCCGAAGTTATTGTTCATGATAACAGAATTGAGAAAGCTACAATTGTAGGTGAAAAGGCCGGCAAAATAACCATTAACCACAATATAGCACGGTATCTTCCCGGGCAAGGAGATAACTCCGTGTTTAATTTACTCAGGCTAATGCCAGGAATACAGGCGGCAGGGGAACAAACGGGAGACCTTTTGATTTGGGGAAGTTCGGAAGGGCAAAGCCTGGTTACTTTTGATGAGTTTACCCTTTTTGGATTAAGAAATTACAATGACAATATCAGTGTGGTAAACCCCTTTATGGTGAAAAATATCGAAATATTAAAAGGTGGGTTCGAAGCCAAATATGGTGACTGTGTTGGAGGAATTGTAAATATTACGGCTAAAAACGGCAACCTGCAAAAACCAGTTGTCAGCATGAATATCAATCCAACTACCCTGAACGGAATGGTGGAAATGCCCCTATTTAAAAAATCATCACTGTTAATTGCGTATCGCCAAACCTATTACAACCTTTACAAATCGAGCGATTTTAACATCTTTGCACCAACGCACCCAGTACACAGCAATCATTCGACTTCGACAATGCATCAAAATATTCCTTTTGACATGGACGTTTATCCCGACGACTATCAGTTTAGGGATTTGAACCTGAAATATAGTTTTAACTTCAAAAATGGGGATCAGTTTTATGTAAGCCTGTATGGTGGTGGCGACTATTTCAGCCTAACGGGAAATTCCAATACCACCCGTATCATGAATATGAACATGGGTGCGAATACGGGGAACAAAAATACCACAGCTATAACATTTGATTTGCTCGAAAAAGATGAAAACAGGCAATTCGGTATGTCTGCCTTCTACCATAAAAAATGGTCGAATAACCTGGTTTCAAAATTTGTAATTACGAATTCCAATTTTTCAAAATCGAAGTCAGAGGTTGTGAATTCGAAAAATACAGCTACTCAATTGATTTACAATAAAGAACGGGCAGATACAAAAAATAGTGCCTTGGAGAATTCTTTCAGGATGGAGAACCTGCTAACACTTCTGAATGGACATCAGTTCGAATTTGGTGGCGGCTTCTATAACAATGAAGCACGAATTGATCTTACAAACAATCAGGCAGATACGCTGTCAATTAAAACCTTGAATAAGTTCAGCTCTCTAAGGGCATTTCTATATTTTCACGATCATTTACCTATTGGAGACCGCCTGATCCTGAAAGCCGGAATACGAACAAATATCTCTTTAGACAGGGACAAAATCTATGTTGAGCCGCGCATAAGCGCTTCCTATAAGCTTTCAGAACAGTTGAAAATAAATGCATCATGGGGTCGCTACAACCAGTTCATTTATAAAATGGTTAATGTAGACCGGAATCAAAATTACGCTTATTTGTGGGTTGCAGCCAACGAAGATAGTTCTGTTTTAAATGCCTCGCATTGGGTTTTCGAAACCAATTATTTCAAAAACGATTTAACCCTCAATTTTCAGGCTTATTATAAACCAACACATAACCTAACCAAACGTGTGTTGGAACAGCGGGTAATCAACGGCGCTCGGATTGATGGATATTTTCCCTACTTTGGCGATTCAAAAAGCTATGGCATAGATTTTTATGCTAAAAAGGATTTTGGAAGGCATTCTGTTTGGGCCTCCTATTCACTTAGCAAGGCACTCGAACGATTTGCCACCGGGAATGTTGCGTTGCCTGTTTATACGCTGTCGCCGCAGCATCAATTGCATGAATTTAAGATTGCAGGGTTATTTAATCTTCACAAATTCTATTTTTCCGGCAACTATGTGTATGGTTCAGGAATGCAGATTTTGCGAGAAGTATTTAAAAGTGAGGCCAGCAATGTATCCTACAATCGATTCGATGTAGCAGTTACCTACAGATTTAATCCAAAACAGTTTTCGGGTGAACTTGGTTTGTCGATCCTTAATGTGTTCGACACGCAAAACCTGTTATATGCCAACATCAAAAACTATCAGTTAACACCTGCTCTTGGCAACTTTCGGATTTATTCCAGTTCCGTCCCGTTTACTCCAGTTTTATTTCTGAAATTGGTACTTTAAGAATCCTATTCCCAAAAACGACGGGTAACTATTGATGAACCAGTCAGTTGTAATACGATAAAAAGTCGCCTCAATAAAATGTCAAGCAGGTGAGTGTTTTTATTTCCTGTATTTGCTATCTTGTAAAGCATTCAAATAATCCAGAAGTGTTTTTTTGCTCTCCTGTGATAAACGGGCATCATGATGAATAAAGGTATACGAAGCAAGTGGCATTTCGTCTTTTTCAATCTGGTTTGCCATTGATTTTAATTTGCTTTTTTGTTTTCTGACCGAATAAGATCCAAATTCACTGAAATTTAGCTCTGCCTTACCTTTGTTGATATGATTCTCTAAAATCCACCCAATTGGCTGAACTCTGCTATACCAGGGATAGTTGGTATTATTGCTATGGCAATCATAACAGGCATTTTTTAATACAGCCTGAACACTATCAGAAATGACAACTATTCTTGAAATATCAGTTACCGATATTTGTCCGCTTTTGTTATGTGCAGGTGGAATAAATTGAATGGCAATAAATACAATGCCTATTGCAAACAGTATTTTTTTTGTAAGACTCATGGCTATTTTATTTCTTCTTTTATTGAACCGCTGTTAAGCATTGATTTACCCATATATGGATTTTTAATTTCCTTTGTTTCGCTTAACCAAAAAGCACCTTTCCCGTTATTATACATTGGATCAAAATCTTTATACAAAACTTGTCTACTTCCGAATGTTTTTACTAAATCGTATATATCCTTACTCAACATTTCAAAATGTTCCCGCTGATGTTCGAGTTTATCGGCATTTTTACCTATGTGTTCAGCCATTTCTTTAGCATCATCTGATATATCGTCCCATATTTTCTTTTTTTCGGAAGTTAATGATGTTTTGTCCATTTTACTCATTGATTCAATAAAAGCATTGCCAGCTTTTGCGGCATCTTTCCCATTGTCATTGGATAAGGCATTTTTAATTTGCAAATATTCATTTACAATTTCTTCAATTGAAAAGGTATTCTTTGCATCCGAAGCTGCTGATGTTGTTGCATTATCAATTTGTGAGATGGCTTGTTTGTCTTTACTCCCGTTTTGACTTTCTTTTGATTTATTGCTGTTAATACTACAGGCGGACAAAGTTGTGGTTGCTATTGCAAAACCTAAAATTATTTTTTTCATCATTTTATTTTTAAAATACTACGTTACTACTTCTTAATATATCTACATTTGCTCAATTATTTTTTGTAATCTGGTCCTTATTTCAGTGGCAATATCCTGTAAATCTTTATTTTCTATTGATTGCATAGAAGCTGATGGATCAACAGCAGAAACCTCCACCTGACCTGCTTCTTTTTCCTGAAGAATTACATTACAAGGTAACATGGTTCCGATTTTATCTTCTGTCAGTAAGGCTTTGTAAGCAAATGGCGGATTGCAGGCGCCCAGGATCTTATAGTTATAAAAGTCCACATCAAGCTTTTTCTTTAATATAGCTTTTATGTCAATTTCCGTTAATATGCCAAAGCCTTCAGCTCTAAGAGCTTCTGTAACTTTTTGAATTGCGTTGTCGAAGCTTTCGTTAATTGTCTTGCTAAAATAGTATTCCATATTCCTTCTGGTTATTATGTTAAAATCATTTATTAGGAGTATTCGAAGCCGGCGCATTATTTTTATCCCCTTTCGGGGCATCCGGCATATCCATACCCTGCATGCTTTTGGTATCCTGGGATTTGGCATCGCCCGGCATATCCATTCCCGGCATGGATGACACCTTCTCTCCGGAAGGGTTCATCATACTGGGCTTGCCTTCGAGTTGAGCGGAAGCATCAACACTAAATGCACCCTGTGTTACAATTTCTTCTCCCTCATTCAACCCGCTCATAACCACATAACTGTTCCCCAACATTGTGCCCAATTCGATTTCGCGGATTTTAAAGACGGGCTCATCGGTTCCGGATTGTTTTACATATACTACCGATCGTTTGCCTGTCCACAAAACGGCGGAGCGGGGAATGACCATTTTGTCCTTCAAATCATTCAGGTTAGCATGGACAATACCGGTTGCAAACATTTCGGGTTTCAGTTTTGCTCCGGGATTGCTGATTTCAAGGCGCACTTTGGCCACGCGGTTCACCGGATCAATGACCGGATCGATAAACATGATGGAACCTGAAAAGGCTGTGCCGGGCAGCGCCTGAATGGTGAAATCTATTTTGTCACCTTTTTTCAGGAACAGCAGGTCGCTTTCGTAGGCATCGAACAACACCCAAACGCGCGAAAGGTCGGAAACATCGTACAGTACCGAACCCGGACTGACATAGTCGCCCATGCTTACACGCTTTGCCGTCACAATGCCCGAAGTGGTTGATTCAACTTCTACGTTTGTTTGAATTTTGCCTGAGTTTTCGATGGCCGAAATTTGTGAATCGGCCAGTTTCCACTGTCGGAGCTTTTCTTTGGAAGCTTCGTAGATTTCGGGCTGAGACTGTTTGGTTTTGGCCGCTTCGAGCAATTCTTGCTGCGCGGTGACCAATTCCGGAGAATAGATGAGCGCCAATGGCTGCCCCTTCTGAACAGATTCACCAGTGAAATTGACCAACAATTTTTCAACCCTTCCGGAAATATAGGCCACCTGATTTTGTAACAAGCGTTCGTCGGCCTGTACCTTTCCGTAAAGGCGCACTTCTTTAACCGGTTTCTGACTCGAAACTATCGATGTCAGCACATTGGCAAGCTGTGCTGCTTCTTTGGTGAGGTGAACGGCTGCCGGATCCATTTCGGCGGTGCTGTTTTGTGTGAGTGGGATTAAATCCATTGCACAAATGGGGCATTTGCCGGGTTTATCCATTCGAATCTGCGGGTGCATGGCACAGGTCCAGATAGTCGCTTTCGGGGCTTCCGCTGCGTGGTCGTGTTTTTCTTCTTTGGCCGGGGATGAATGAAAGAATATCCAACCGAGCAAAATACCTCCAATCAGAATGAGGCTAAAGCGGACGTATTTATTATTAAATATTTTCATCGTATTTGAATTTTCGTGTTACTTAATTTTCGTAAATGCCATTAATCTGTTGAACCATGCAATCGCCGTATTATTATCAGCGACTGCTTCTATTTGCCGGTACTCGTAATCGAGCGTTTGCTGCCTCACACGTAAAATGTCGGTGAGGGAGGCGCCTGAGGAAGCAAAACTTTTAAACATGATATCGAGTGTTTTAGATGCCAACTGATATTGACTGGCATAAAGTTTTGTTCGGCGCTGTGCATCCTGATACAACTGCAATGCCTGATAATACTCGGTTTGCAGCGTATTCGCTGTAGCCTTATAATTCTGGGTATTCGCCGATTTCAAAAAGTCGGCTTCGTCGCGCATCGCCTTATACTTTTTTCGGTAAATGGGCAAAGTAACCTTAACCTCGGGCATAACCATGTCTTTACCATTCATGGAGGATGTTGACATTGCACTTTTATTGATCAGCGAATAATTCAATCCGACTCCAACCATTGGATAGCTCATCTTAGTAACCATTTGTTTGCGGGCTTCCAGCGATTGTTGCTCAAACTGAAGCATTCCCAACATTGGGTTATTTTTCAGGATACTGTCAGAAATTGCTAAAAGCGAAGGATCAAAATTTTCGGACTTCAAGGTATCCGGCAAGGTGACAATTGTGGCTTGAGGCCTGTTCAAATAGCTGTTAAATTGTGCTGAAATAGTATTTAACTGATTCTTTAACAGATTAATATTATTCTGAAGATCTCCGATTTCGATCTGGATGCGATACACGTCAGAAAGACCCGAGCCACCGGAAGAGGAACCCATGGAGCTGCCCCCCATTGGAGAAGCTGCCTGGCTTGAAACTGATCCTGCAGAATTGCCCGAACTTCCGCCCATGCTATTCATACCGGATGACCCGGAAGAAGAACTTTTAGCGGAGGACTGAGTAGTTGTTTGGCTGGCAGGTGCTGAACTACTGCCTGAAGGGCCAGCTTTAAACCTGACAACGGCCAACCGTTCAATTGTACGAAGCAGTGCAATGTTTTTCTCCGAAACGCGGATATTTTGTTTGACCTTATTCAAATCATACCAGGTACGCTGCACATCGTAAAATACCTGCAATTTGGCATCACGAAACGTTTCTAATTTGGCTTTTGCCATCAGGCTCATCTCGTCCCTGGCATATTTGAGCACGCCAAACCAGGGGAACATCTGCATCAGTGTTATATCAGCCAGCTGATTTCCGCCAACCAGTTCCATGGGCTTGAGGAAAACCCCGAGACTAAAATCAGGATCGGGTAAACTCCCCACCTGAGGCACTTTTTGCAAAGCAGCTTCATATTCAGCATACCGCTGAAGTACAGTTGGGTTATTTTTTGCTGCAATTTCAAGATAATTGAATAAAGAATCTGTCCTTTCCTGACTAAACCCAATAACCCAATTACCAAGAGCAAGCAACAAGAAGAGTACTTTTTTATATGCCTGAATTTTCATCATTATCCTGATTATTAAAGTTATTAACTGCTAATTTATTATGCTTGGTTACGGCTCCTTCTCTCCACATGGCTTGAAACATCGGGACGACAAAGACGGTCATCACCTGGATAACCATCCCACCAAACATGGGGATTGCCATAGGGATCATGATGTCGGAACCTTTACCATTCGATGATAATACCGGCAACAAAGCGATAACTGCAACCGCAGTGGTCATCATGGCCGGCCGAACACGTTTCATTCCGGCAGAAACCACAGCCTCACGAACATCATGAACAGTTGCAGGATGCCTGTCTTCGAATACCTGGTGAATATAGGTTCCCATAATTACCCCGTCGTTGGTGGCAATTCCGAACAGGGCAATGAAACCGACCCAGACAGCGACACTCAGGTTAATGGTGTGCATCTGGAAAAGTTCTCGGAGATTGATTCCGGCAATATCGAAATTCAGGAACCAGCCCTGACCATACAACCAAAGCATAATAAAACCTCCGGCAAAGGCAACAAAGACACCAGAAAAATGTATAAATGAGGCTGTAACAGTGCGAAATTGGAAAAACAACAATAACAATATCAGAAGCAGGCTTATCGGAATCACAATCATTAATCGTTTTGTAGCCCTGATCTGATGTTCGTAATTGCCTGCAAATTTATAGGATACACCGGCAGGAAGAACGAGAGCACCAGAGCTTAATTTCTCCTTTAGAATTTTAGTAGCCTGTTCCACCACATCAACTTCAGCTAAACCTTCGTTTTTATCGAAAATAACATAGCCGTTCAGAAAAGTATTTTCACTCCGGATCATTTGTGCTCCACGGGTGTATTCAATATTGGCAATTTCACCCAACGGAACCTGGACACCATTCATGGCCGGTATCAGGATACGTTTGATGTCGTCAGGATTATCACGTAATTCACGGGCATAACGAACCCTTATCGGAAACCGCTCACGACCTTCGACTGATGATGAAAGGGCCATTCCACCTACTGCCACCTGAAGAATTTCCTGTACATCAGAAACGCTCATGCCGTAGCGTGCCATCTCTTCCCGATTGAGTTTGATTTCGAGGTAAGGAGCCCCCACCGCACGGTCATAGAATACGGATGAAGCTTTGATGGATGGCACTTCTTTCAGGGCCTTTTCGAGCAACATTCCTCCTTTTTCAATCGCATCCAGATCGGGACCAAACACTTTCAGACCCATTGGGGCGCGCATTCCGGTCGAAAGCATCACCAAACGGGCTTCGATAGGTTGCAATTTCGGCGCTGAAGTCAGGCCAGGTATGTTGGTCACTTTCACAATTTGGTTCCAGATGTCGTTCGGCCTTTTGATTTCAGGCCGCCACTGCCTGAAATATTCTCCATTTTCGGCAGGAATCAGGCTGTCGGCAGGAATCGCCCTGAATCCATCTTTTTTTAAATTATATTTACCTCCGTTTTTTAGGATAAAACTGCCATCCCGATCGACTTTAAACTGTATTCGCTGTCCGTCCTCATTAAGAATATACTCCGGACGGTAACTGATCGTATTCTCGAACATTTGCACCGGCGCCGGATCGAGCGCCGAATTAACGCGACCCCATTTCCCGACTGCCACTTCCACTTCAGGAATAGCGGAAAGCCGCTTGTCAAGCGTTTCGATGTATTCGAGGTTCTTCTGAATACTGGAATGTGGCATACTGGTGGGCATCAACAGGAACGAGCCTTCGTTTAAAGATGGCATAAACTCTTTGCCCGTACCCGGAAACAGATTTACCGGAGCCTGCCAGAAAGCAGTTTGCCTGATGCTTTTCCAACCCAGTTTTTCGGCGCCCGTAGCTGCAAAACCAAAGGTTTTTTCGAACCCCTGCCAGGCCAAAAGACCAAACAACAAAGTGACTGCCGGAATAATCAGGAATTTACGTTTGTGTTCCAAAGCCCAGCGTATTATATTTTCATAATAATGCACCATGGAATGCAGGGCTAAAAGAATCACTGCAACTATACCTGTCACGAACAGGTAGTTTACCAATATGCTGTTGTGAGCGCCCAATGGAAGCCACTCAATGGTAAGATACCAGGTTGCCACAAGCACAGTGATGGCGATGTTGATATAGTTGGGAAATTCTTTCCGGCGCTCAGGCCAACGGTCGTCGAGCAAATTATTAATGCCAACTGCAACTAAAGCCAAGGCAGGCCAGGCGTGCCAGATAATGACAAATAGGACGCCGGCAATCATCAAACAACCGTTCCAAACTTTGCGAATCTTTTTGGTATCAAAACTAATATTGAAGAAGATATGCGTTAAAGTAGGCAATACAACAATTCCGAGGATAAATGCCGACACCAGCGAAAAGGTTTTGGTGAATGCCAACGGGTGAAACAGTTTTCCTTCAGCAGCCTGCATGGCGAAAACAGGAAGGAAACTGACAATGGTGGTGGCAATGGAAGTTACCACTGCAGCACGCACTTCTGTTGTTGCCAGATAGATAACTGACATTAATTTTTTTCCCTTGATCCCTTTATTTTCGGGCATTTCCAGATGCCGCAGAATGTTCTCCACATCCACGATCCCAATATCGACCATTACGCCAATGGCAATAGCAATACCTGATAAGGCTACTATATTGGCCTCAATGCCGAAAGCCCGCATCAGGATGAAAGTCATCAATACGCCGATGGGCAGCAAGCCTGCCACGATGAGCGAGGCACGGAGGTTCATGACCAGGATAATAATGACGATGATGCTGATCAGGATTTCGTGCGAGAGCGCCGATTCGAGTGTTCCGATGGTTTCCTGAATCAATCCGGTGCGGTCGTAAAATGGGACAATAGTTACTTTTGAAACTGTTCCATCAGGCAAAGTCTTTTGCGGCATTCCGGCTTCCAACTCTTTAATTTTGTCTTTGACATTGTTGATGACATCCATTGGGTTTGACCCGTAACGGGCAACCACAACTGCGCCAACTGCTTCGGAACCAGATTTGTCGAGACCACCGCGACGGGTAGCCGGTCCAAATGCAACGTGAGCCACGTCTTTGATACGCACTGGAACATTGTTCCGGACAGCAACCACCGAGATCTCCAGATCATCCAGATTTTTAACATATCCTAACCCACGGATAATGTATTCCACATTATTCAGCTCAATGGTTTCGGCGCCAATGTCGAGGTTGCTTTTACGTACGGCATTCATCACATCCATTACCGAAACACTGAACGCTTTCAGCGCTTCAGGATTTAAATCGATTTGGTATTCCTTGATAAAACCACCCACCGAAGCCACTTCTGAAACCCCTTCAGCGGTGGCAAGTCCGTATTTGACATAGAAATCCTGAATGGTGCGCAATTCCTGCGGATTCCAGCCCCCATTGGGTTTCCCTGTTTTGGGATCCCGGCCTTCGAGGGTGTACCAGTAAATTTGCCCCAATGCAGTGGCATCGGGCCCAAGGGCTGGTTGTACCCCGGCGGGCAATGTACCCGAAGGCAGGGAATTGAGTTTTTCGAGTATCCTGGAACGGCTCCAGTAAAATTCTACATTATCTTTAAAGATGATATAGATAAAAGACATCCCAAACATGGATGTGCTCCGTATGGTTTGCACGCCGGGAATGCCCAGCAAAGCAGTAGTTAGCGGGTAGCTTATCTGATTTTGGATGTCTTTAGGCGAACGCCCCATCCATTCGGTAGCTACAATCTGTTGATTTTCACCGATATCTGGAATCGCATCCACTGCAATCGGGTCGCGTGGAAAAAAATCAGGTTTCCAATTGAAAGGCATATATACCATACCCAGGACCACGAAAGCGATCAGGAAAATAAAGGTAATCAGCCTGTTTTCGAGAAAATATTTGACAAGTCGGTTGAACATACTGCCTGTTTTTTATAACTTAAATGAGATGATTGTAATTTTTAACTGTTGTTTCCATTAACTGACAATTTTCATCAAAGGTAAATACTGGAATTAATATACTTGTTTCGATATTCCTGCAATTATTTATAAGATTTTCAGGTTCATGCTTCTAAAATCCCCTGGTCAGCATCAGAACCATCATTGCGGTCATTACAACTCCTCCGCCTATGATGCCCACTTTGACCCATGGTTTCATATGGGTAGCTTTATCCGATTCATGAAGAAAATGATCTGGATTATTTTTAAAAACAGACAAACATTGCTCTGAATCAAAGTAATACCTATTTCCTTGATATTCATAGGTAAAAACGCTTACTTCCCCGACTTGTTTTCCACATACCGGGTCAATTTTCTCAGTCGAAAGTCCATGGTTGTGACTTCCCTGCATTGCTCCGGTCATGTGGCCTGGCATCATCATCATACAGGAAGAAAATGTCGTAACTATAACGACCATTAAGATACCAATAAAAAACTTCTTCATTATCATATTGTATTAAAAGATTTAATGATGACCTGCGTGACCACCGCCACTTCCACCCATCCCACTATGGGTATCAGGTGCCCTATTTTGTTTTGGATTACCAGACTTTGAATTTCGGTAATCATCGAATGATACCAGTTCCATTCCACATTTCGGACATTTGCCCGGCTGGGATGAAATGTACTCCTTGTGCATCGGACATAGATAAGTAACGTTCTGATTAACGGTTTTTTGTAGGGAAATATGCCTTCCACAAGCTGTGAATGCAACTACGAAAGCTGCAATCAGCAGAAATGCAATAAGTTTCTTCATATTAGTGACATCCTCCGGAATGTTGCGAAGAGCCGTTGCTACTAGTATGACCAGCGTGTGAAGCGGTCATACATGCTGAAAATGCCAAGAGGATTGATATGAATAATACAGTGACGATAATTGTTTTTTTCATATTAAAAAATTTACTGGTACAATGATAATGGGGGAAATAGCGTGAAAATCACACCTATGATTTTCACGCTTGTTTCTCCCGATTTGTCTGAATGTTTGTTTTATTTGGAACAGCTTGTATCCATGCGCTCAGAATAATTGCACACTTATTTTCAGAAAGATAGCTGATTTTTCCGTTTACTTCTTCCTGTCATATTTGCAGCAACCTGGTAAAGCAGCGTATGCTTTATCACTGGCCTTTACCTTGCCGTTATCGTGGCCGACAGCTGCAATTTTTTTGCCGATCAGATCCATGTTTGTTTTCGCCGGATCATAAGTGACAGAAAGGACTTTACTTTTGGCGTCCCAGTCGGCTCTGGAAACGCCATCGATCTTTGCTGCCTTTTCGATGCGTGCTTTACACATATCGCAATTGCCCGAAACATTGAGCGTTTCGGTCTTGGTGGATGCCATCTCCATTTTGGCACCTGTTTTGGACATGTCCATTTTGGAGTGGTCGTGCATTTGGGCATAGGAGTTAGAGCCAAATACTAATGCCAATACGGCTACTATACTAATTTTTACAGTTTTCATTTGTTAATAATTTGATGTTAATGTGTTGAATAATAAATATAACAATTCTTTAGTAGAAAAGTTGACAACACTTCTACTAAAATGACCTTAAAACAATAACATCAAATACGGAACACACAAATGTCGGGCAAGCTTACATCACTTACCAGAAAATAGCCTGGCGGACTGACATTTGCGCCAATATAATTTATAGGATATAACGGGAGAAAGCTAAAACTTGCAGGGATATCAACTAGCTGCAAAACAGGTTGCGGAAATGCTTTAAAAGAGGTAAACGAAGGGGCATAATTAGGATCGACCGCTAAAACCGAGATTTCGTTATCGCAGCAATGCGTCTTAAAATGCATACCCGGTAATGTACTGTTATCGGCAGAATCTTCCATACCACATGAGGCCAACTCACCCGAAACCGATACTTTTTCATAAGTAGCAATTTCACAACCACAATAATGTGAAGCAATAGTGATGTGCAACCCCGAAAGCAGGATGAGTAATGAAAACGATATGGACAAAAACTTTTTCATGTCAAAGTATAAACGAATACCCGCTAAAAAGGTTGTGCAAATATATCACAAAAAAT
>JAJZSZ010000393.1 GCA_021849365.1 Bacteroidota bacterium
ATCTAATTGCTGAATATTGCTCACCTCAAAAACAGCAAGCTGATGATGCTGAGCAATGGCGAGCGCAAACGCACACAACTGGCCGAAGCTTTGTTACATCATCCCGATGTGCTGGTTCTGGATCAGCCGTTTGTGGGCCTCGATGTGCAGTCGCGGCAAAATTTGAGTCAGCAGATTAGTGACTTACACAACTCAGGAAAAACCATTGTGTTGATTTGCGATGCACTGCATATTCCCGAAGAAATTGATTGGGTGCTTGAAATGGATTGCGGGCAGGTTTTGCAATGGATTTCTCGCTTTAATTATCTTCCGAAAGAAGAACAAATAGATTCGCCGGAAGTGATGGAAAGCTACTTTGCTGCTTTGCCGGTAGTGGATGACGCAGGGTTTGAGCTTGCGGTTAGGATGAACAAAGTAACAGTGGCGCATGGCGGGCGCGAAATCCTGAAAAATATCAATTGGACCGTGCAAAAAGGGGAACGCTGGGCTTTGATAGGGCCCAACGGCGCCGGAAAAACTACGCTACTCAGTTTGATCACGGCCGATAATCCGCAAGGCTATGTCAACGATCTCACGCTTTTCGACCGCCGCCGTGGAAGTGGCGAAAGCATTTGGGACATCAAACAACGAATTGGCTACGTTTCGCCTGAGCTTCACCTGTATTTTCTTCGCGGCAAGGGCATTTTTAACACCATCCCGGGGCTCGAAAAGTCGCTGCCAACCGGTGGAAATTCGCTTCGGTGCGATGAGGTGATTACTTCAGGATTTAATGAGCAGATTGGCTTTTCAGCCTCGCACAGCGACTTTCAGAAGAAGGCCGTAAAAGCATGGTTCTCCATTCTACAGCTCGAACATTTGGCCGACAGCAAATTTGCCGAAGCCTCACTGAGCGAACAGCGATTGTTGTTGCTGGCACGTGCATTGGTTAAATTACCAGCCTTACTTATTCTGGACGAACCCTGCCAGGGGCTGGATGCCCATCAAACAAAGCGGTTCACAGCAATGCTCGATGTAATTTGTCGCCATTTGGATACCACAATTATTTATGTGACGCATTATCCAGAGGAAATTCCGCTAAGCGTGACCCGGTTGTTGCAACTCGAAAACGGACAAGTAAACTATTGCGGAATGCTTATTTTAGATTAAACGGAATTATCAGAAACGGAAATTGTCTTTATGGTTAGCTCAGTCAATCAATATGTACTATGTGTGTATTTGGATGTGAGCGTAATGTGTATATATTTTATGCGCAGAATGCCTATCAATTAGAGCAGCTAAATGATGATGTTTCGCATTCAACGATATTAACTACGGCTGGCGAACAACCAGATCCTCCACTTAAACCAACCAATTGCCAGGCATAAGTTCCGGGTGTTAGTTCAACTTCTTTTGTTTTTCCTGGATCAACACTTCCATAATTAACCCCATTTATCATGAGTCTTTGTACAGTATTTAAGCTTTTGTTCTCAACAGAAAGAGTTCCATTCCCACTGCATGTTAATTCATCGCATGATGTGCTAATAACACTCACAGATAAAAAACTGATTACCCCCATTACTGTTAAAATAATTTTTTTCATGATCGTTAGGTTTTTTTCTTTTAAAAGTAAAATATTTTTAGGTCGAACAAAAGCTTTGCATGTAAATTCTTGAATGAATCTGGGTAAAAATGAATCTTTGTAAAAACCAATCAACAAAAAAACTGTTCTACCTTTGCCAAAGTACAAAAACACATTTTATGCAAAACTTTTTTGTCAAATCACACGGACTGGGCAACGATTATTTTGTGCTCGACGAAGCGCAGCTTTCGTTTAGTCTAAACGAAAAAAATATACAGAAACTCTGCGACGTGCACTACGGCATTGGCTCTGACGGCATTTTGCTGAAAGTAGCTTCTTCGAAAGCCGATTTTGGCCTGAAGATTTACAATCCGGATGGCTCGGAAGCAGAGAAAAGCGGTAACGGACTGCGCATTTTTGCTAAATACCTCTACGATTACGGCCATACTTCAGGGAAGAAATTTACTATTGAAACGCTTGGTGGAGTGGTAACTGCCGAAGTTTCGAAGGAAGTAAACGGCAAAGCAAGCCAGGTGAAAGTGGACATGGGCAAAGCCATTTTCGGAGGCCACCAGGTTCCGGTGAATTGCGACGAATCAGAATGCCTCGATCATCCGCTCAACATTGTTGACGAGGCTTATCTGATCAATTGCGTGTCGGTTGGAAATCCGCACTGTGTGATTTTCAGGGATAAACTAAGCAAGCCTGAGATTCTGAAACACGGCGAAGAAATTGAAAATCATCCGCTTTTCCCGAATCGTATCAATGTGCAGTTTGCCAAGGTCTTATCGCGTAACGAAGTCGAAATCCTGATTTGGGAACGTGGCGCCGGATACACGCTTGCTTCGGGAAGTTCGTCGTGTGCAGTGGCGGCCGTGGCCGTAAAAAAAGGCTTAACTGATCGCAACCTGAGTATCAAAATGCCGGGAGGAACGCTTCAGATTGACATTGATGAGGCTTGGAACATCCGCATGGAAGGTGAGGTGAAAGAAATCGCTTCAGGATATTTAAGTAATGAATTGATTTTAGAACTGTAGTTTTATTTTAAAATTGTAAATTTGCAGCCCAATATATTTGAAAATTAAAAATGACAACAAAACAACTTCCGTTCTCAAAACAGCAGATTGAGAAAATAATAGAGCAATATCCAACCCCATTTCATATTTACGACGAAAAAGGAATTCGCGAATATGCCCGCAAATTCATCAAGGCATTTTCATGGAATTCGGGGTTCAAGGAATTTTATGCCATCAAATCGGCTCCAAATCCATACCTGATGAAAATTATGCGTCAGGAAGGCTTTGGCATCGACTGTAGCTCGATTGCCGAATTGGTACTGGCCGAAAAGCTCGGCATGAAAGGCGACGAAATCATGTTCACGTCGAATGATACTCCCGCCTACGAATACAAGAAGGCAGTTGATTTGGGCGCCATCATTAATCTCGACGATATTTCGCACATTGAATACCTCGAAAAGAATGTTGGGCTGCCTAACCTGGTTTGCTTCCGTTACAATCCGGGAGCGCTTAAAGAGGGAAACACCATCATCGGTCATCCGGAAGAAGCCAAATACGGTTTTACCCGCGAGCAGTTGTTCGAAGGTTACCAAATGCTGGTTGAAAAGGGTGTGACTCGTTTCGGGTTGCACACCATGGTGGCGTCGAACGAGTTGGATGCCGCTTATTTTGTTGAAACTGCGCAGATTTTGTTCGACCTGATTGTGGAAATCAAACAGCGCGTTGGTATCGACATCGAGTTTGCTAACCTCGGAGGTGGAATCGGAATTCCTTACAAACCAACTGATCAGCCTGTCGATCTGGAATTTATGAGCCAGGGCATTCAGAAATTATACAAAGAAAAGATTGAAGGTAACGGACTGAAGCCGCTGAAAATCTATTTCGAATCGGGTCGCGCTATGACTGGCCCTTATGGATTTTTGGTTTCGCAGGTGCTGCATATCAAAAAAACATACAAACAATACGCCGGATTGGATTCGTGTATGGCCAACCTGATGCGTCCGGCACTTTATGGTTCGTATCACCACATTACTATTTTGGGAAAAGAATACGAACCTCAGACAGAAGTGTACGACGTTACCGGGTCTCTTTGCGAGAACAACGATAAATTTGCCATCAACCGCAAATTGCCAAAGGTTGAGTCGGGCGACATTGTGGTGATTCACGATACCGGGGCTCACGGACATGCCATGGGATTCAACTACAACGGGAAACTGCGTTCGGCAGAACTTTTGCTTCGCGAAAACGGTGAAGTAAAACTGATCCGCCGGGCCGAAACCTTAAACGACTACTTTGGAACTTTGGATTTTGGTGGTTTGCAGGATTTTCAGGTTTAGAAGGTCAAAAAATATATTAGTATGATAGAAAAGGGTGCTGAGATTGCGTTTTGGCATCCTTTTTCTTATATTTAGAAAGGCTTTTGACTTATCTTAAAAAAAAACTAACCATGAAAATCGGGTTTGATGCAAAGCGAGCGTTTAACAATGTTGCCGGTTTGGGTAACTTCAGCAGAAATACGATTACTGCTCTTTCGCGTTTGTACCCCGACGATCAATACCTGCTCTTTAACCCCGGAAGCAGAAGGTCGTTGTTCAAATCGCCTAAAAATGCGATTGAAGTTCGGCCGGGAAGTATTGGCTGGAAACTTGCCAAGAATATGTGGATCG
>JAJZSZ010000394.1 GCA_021849365.1 Bacteroidota bacterium
ATCCAGAGATGGCGATTCTTTCCGGCCAGGTGATTACGAATCAGGTTCACCTCACCGGCAAAAAGTTCTGCCTTATCCCTACCTCCGCAGCGCGGACATTTGTCGTCGCCAATATAAAAAACCTCGTCCATTCCCGCATGAAATGCATCTGTCTCGAACACATCGCAAATCTCGTCAACCAGATCAAAAACTACCTTATGAACATCAGGATGCAACGGACAGTAGCTTTTGCAGTATAAACCATCGGCATTAGGCCAGACATATTTTTCGGGCATTTTCACTTGTGGTGTTTCGTCAAACTCCGGATAAACTTCCAGCAATTTATTCACCTTTTCTGCCCACGATTGGTGCCCCAGCAGGTTAATCTGTGGAATCAGCCGAATGTGATTTGCGCGGCAAACTTCAACCAACTTTTTTACGTCTGCTTTGGTAAGTGGCGTAGGATCGCGCAACTCCTGGTGACTCTCGAAATCATAATTGTAATCGACCCTCAAAATGAGTGT
Source organism: Bacteroidota bacterium (assembly GCA_021849365.1). Classification (GTDB taxonomy): domain Bacteria; phylum Bacteroidota; class Bacteroidia; order Bacteroidales; family Prolixibacteraceae; genus Aquipluma. The sequence continues at coordinate 504 of JAJZSZ010000394.1, forward strand.
ATTTACTTTTCGCGGCGCCAACTCATTGGCAACAAATTTCACAAACTCATCAACCTCGGTCGTTTGGGGAGCTCCAATACAAAAACCTCTGACCGGAAGTGTTTTATCCTCTGTATTTTGAGATAAAACCAATTGCGCTGAAAAAAGAAAAAGGCAAAACGAAAAAATGGATAAGGATTTCATGATGCTGGTTTAGTATTATTTGTGGAGGCAACAAGTTGGCAAATTTATCAATCATAAACAAGTGGATTCAATCAGGAGTCCAGCGACAGGCTGACTTACTTTATAAAAACCTTTTCTGCAGTCCGGCCAGTTCTCGTTTGTACTTCGAACAAATAGACTCCCGAAGACAAACCTTCTGTGCCAATTTGTGAGTTGTCCGACCTCAATGTCCCGGATTGAATAACCTGCCCGTTTAAATCAATCAGCCGGAAGGTTTCTTTTCCGGAGAAATCAGGAACTAAAACCTGAATGACTTTCAAGCTGCTCAACGGAACTATCTGGAGTTTCTCAATCCGGGCTATATCAGGCAATTCATTCACTACATCGGCTTTGGCAATCAGCCATTTGCCCGGATCGAATTCCACTTTGTCAACCCGGCTGTTGGCTATTACAAACCACTGATCCTGCGTGGTATTGTGAAGTTTTAAATCGGTGTATTTGCCGTTTTGCCAAACCCTGACCGGCACATGCATCTCGAAAAAAGGAACGGTGGTACTCGAAGAGCTTTGACTTATTTTCAGCTTTACTTTGCCAAAATCGCCGTAGTCAGTTTCGTAATAAAGCCGATAAACCGGATAGCCTTCGCCATAATACCAATCTTTAAAAAATTCGGTAAGTGTTGTATCTCCAGCGGCTTCCATGTGTTTCACAAATTTTTCCTGAGTCCCAAAACCATATCGTACAGACGAATCATCCAGGTAATTATTCATTCCTGAAAAGAAAGCAGAATCGCCCAATTCCCAGCGAAGCATATGTAAAAGATATGCCCCTTTTGAGTACGAAAGGCGTCCGTTAAAAATGCGGTCAACATCGGTAGTGTCGGCTACATAAACCGATCCTCCGGGCAATGAAGTTATTCGTTTCACCTGATTATCTTTCCAGGTTGTCCAGTATTGACCATTGAGCAAATTCTCGTAGCTCAGCCCGGTAAGGTAAGTGGCAAAACCTTCGTTTAGCCAAATGTCGTGCCAGCTGTTCAGGGTAACGCAATCGCCAAACCACTGATGCGCCATTTCGTGGGCAACCAGCTCAAACTCGAGATAATACATGAAACTCATGGTTTGATGCTCCATTCCACCACCCCACCCAAACTGCGCATGTCCGTATTTTTCGCTGGCAAACGGATAAGTACCGAACTTTTGATTATAAAACGAAAGTATATCAAGTGTTTCGGCCGACTTGCCTTTTGCCGTAGCTAAATACTCAGGATAGATGTAATTTAGCACTTCAATTTTTTCGCCGTTCTGCAGTTCCAGAAAATCGGAATAAGTCTGGTAATTAGTAACCGCAATGGCAACCAGATAAGTGGCAATCGGGTAACGATGTGACCAATGAACCGTCCGGTTTGTTCCCAAAATTTCGTCGCTGACAAGTTTCCCATTACTGGCTGCCCTGTATTGTTCCGGACAGGTAATAAAAACATCCATCGAATCGATTTTATCGGTTAGGCTTTCCTTACAGGGCCACCAGTCTTTGGCTCCGTAGGGTTCTGATAATGTCCAGATTACCGGCGTATTGTTATGCTTCGATGCCACAAACGATCCCATTCCATTTTGAGGCGGCGCTCCCCGGTAAAAAACTTCAGCTTCGCCAATTTCGTTTTTCGATGCTGGTGCCGACAGGGTTATACTTATTTTATTGGATGTGTGCTGAAAGCCAATTTTCTTCTTGTTGTAATACACCGAATCCACAATCATTACATCATTCAAATCGAACCCAAGCTGCGAAACATTATCGGCCCTGAATTTTACCCGAGAAAGCACGGAGCCTGAAATGAAGTTTACAACCGGATTAACATTAAAATTAAGTCGTTGGTAAATTAAATCGTATGAAGCATAGTCGTTCGATTCAACAAAATGTGCGATTTTCAGGTAACTACGGCTTTCAGTAAAAGCGGCTTTATCGTTAAAATCGGGATCAGGAGCCTGTGCCCATATCCGCTGAGATACCATAATCAATATGAGGAAAATTAACCTTTTCATCCGGGAAATATGCGATAGCGTTCAATCAACGAATTTACAAAAATTGCACAGGCATTTCCCTGTTGGCCAACAAACAAAAAACCGGGCAATCAAACTTCGTGACTGCCCGGCTATTCCTGTTTTCTGAACTTGTAATCTTTTTCTTTTGACTTTTGGTTTCAACAAAGCTACTTTACATTTTAGTGAAACGATGTCAAAAAGATTAAACAAAACCAAAAGAATCTGAAATTTTGTTAATCAGATTAAATCTATGCTCATTTCGGGAAATAGATTGGTCCGAAAATCCGCGTTTCGGAAAATGTTTGCTACCTTACCTCTGAATTTTAAAAGCCCAAACAATGGCAAAGAATAAGAAACACAAGAAACTGGAGAAACTGGTCGAATCGTTTAACAAGCCGAAGCTTAAAAACGCGATTCTGCCAATATTTTACGATCATCCCGAACGCACCTATAATTACAAACAAATAGCAGAGCTGCTCAAAATCAGCGATCCTGAAATCACCAAACTGGTTTTTGTGGTACTCGAAGAACTCACCGAGACCAAAAATCTGCGAAGCGTTCAGCGTGGAAAATACAAACTGGAGTCGCGTAGCGGAGCCATTACCGGCAAGGTTGAGTTGCAGCCACAAGGTTATGCATATATCATTTCCGAAGAGTTTGATAAGCCCGTTTTGGTAACGAGCCGCAACCTGAACCACGCCATGGAAGGCGATACGGTAAAAGTGCAGTTGTTCGCCATTCGCAAGAAACAACAGGTCGAAGGCGAGGTCATCGAAATTGTAGAGCGCGCCAAATCAACATTTGTAGGAACCATTTCGAAATCGCGCAATTTTGCCTTTTTCATACCAACCGGTAAAGTTGGCTTCGATTTATTCATCCCGAACGAAAAACTGAATGGGGCTGAAGATGGCCAAAAAGCAATCGCAAAAATTACCGAATGGCCTACAAACGCAAAAAACCCGTTTGGCGAAATTATTGAAGTATTGGGCAACGTTGGCGACAACAATGCCGAGATGCACGCTATTCTGGCCGAATTTGATCTTCCGCTGCGTTTTCCTGAAAATGTGCTGAAAGCTGCTGAAAAAATACCTGATGAAATTTCGGCGGAAGAAATTAGTAATCGCCTGGATATGCGCGGCGTAACTACCTTCACCATCGACCCCAAAGATGCCAAGGATTTTGACGACGCCCTTTCGCTCCGGAAACTGGAGAATGGGCTGTGGGAAGTGGGAGTCCACATCGCCGACGTTTCACATTATGTCATTCCGGGAACCATTCTTGACGACGAAGCTTACGAACGGGCAACATCGGTTTACCTGGTCGACCGAGTGGTGCCTATGCTTCCTGAAAAACTATCGAATGGGGTATGCTCGTTGCGCCCGAATGAAGATAAACTCTGTTTCTCTGCTATTTTCCAGCTCGACGACGATTCGCAGATTCATCACCAATGGTTTGGCCGCACCGTGATTCACTCCGACAAGCGCTTTGCCTATGAAGATGCTCAGGCCATTATCGAAACCGGCGAAGGGGAA
>JAJZSZ010000395.1 GCA_021849365.1 Bacteroidota bacterium
ACGCCAGTATTTCCGCAAGATTCTGGCCCTGGCCGCCAAAAACAAAGTGTTCAACACCTACATCGGGATGGGTTTTTACGACACCATCACCCCGGCCGTAATTCTGCGGAATGTATTGGAAAACCCGGTTTGGTACACCAGTTATACGCCTTATCAGGCTGAAATTTCGCAGGGCCGTTTGGAGGCTTTACTGAATTACCAGACGATGGTTTGTGAACTGACTGGCATGGAATTGTCGAATGCCGCATTACTCGACGAAGCAACTGCCGCCGCCGAAGCCATGATCATGATGCACAATTCGCGCTCACGGGCCAAAGCAAAAGCCGAAGCCAATGTGATTTGGGTGGACGAAAAAATATGGCCGCAAACGCTGGATGTGCTCATTACACGCGCCAATCCGCTCGACATTGAATTGAAAGTTACCTCCTGGCAAAACTTCGAGTTCGACGAAAAATCGTTCGGAGCCATCGTTCAGTATCCAAATTCTGATGGCGAAATCATTGATTATTCGTCGCTGGTGAAAGCCGCCCACGAAAAAGAAGTGATGGTTTCGGTTGCTGCCGATCTGTTGAGTTTGGCCATTCTTACTCCTCCCGGAGAATGGGATGCAGACATCGTTTTCGGTAGCGCACAGCGTTTTGGCGTTCCGATGGGCTACGGTGGTCCGCACGCCGGATATTTCGCCGCCAAAGACGCTTTCAAACGCACCATGCCGGGCCGCATCATCGGTATCACCAAAGATGCCAACGGACACCGCGCGTTGCGCATGGCCTTGCAAACCCGCGAACAACACATCAAACGCGAAAAAGCGACTTCGAATATTTGTACTTCGCAGGCACTTTTGGCTAACATGGCTGGGTTCTATGCCGTTTACCACGGACCGGAAGGAATCAAGGAAATTGCCACCCGCATCCATTGCATCACCGCATTGCTCGATAAAGAAATTACCGCTTTGGGCTACACCCAACTCAATGAAAACTACTTCGACACCATCCGCTTTGCGCTGCCACGCCACGTGAAACGTGAAGATATCGAGTGGTTGTCGCTCGAACTGGAAATGAATTTCCGCTATTTCGAGAATGGTGAAGTGGGACTGAGCATCGACGAAACCACCAACCTCGACGACATCAACTGGATTGTGGAAGTGTTTGCCAAAGCTGCCAACAAACCGTTTGTATTAACTACTGAATACCCGACCAACTGCACCATTCAGGCCGAATATCTCCGTAAATCGGCTTACATGCAGCAGGAAGTTTTCAATAAATACCGTTCCGAAACCGAGATGGTTCGCTACATCAAAAAGCTGGAGCACAAAGACATTTCGCTCACGCACTCGATGATTCCGCTCGGTTCGTGTACCATGAAGCTGAATGCGGCTACCGAAATGCTGCCGTTGAGCTGGATCGAATTTGGCGGTATTCACCCATTTGTGCCGAAGAATCAGGCACGTGGCTACCACGAAATGATGGAAGAGCTGCGCCGCGATTTGGCCGAAATCACCGGTTTTGCTGATGTGAGCTTGCAACCGAATTCAGGAGCAGCAGGCGAATACGCCGGATTGATGGTGATTCGTCAGTACCACATCAGCCGGGGCGAAGGTCACCGCAATGTGGCGCTGATTCCTTCGTCGGCTCACGGAACCAACCCTGCCAGCGCTGTGATGGCCGGTATGCAGGTGGTGGTTACCCCTTGCGACGAACGTGGTAACATCGACGTGGATGCTTTGCGCCAAAAAGCTGAAGAATACAAAGATACGCTGTCGTGTTTCATGGTGACTTACCCATCGACTCACGGGGTTTACGAATCGTCGATTACTCAATTGTGCGAGATTATTCACGCCCGTGGCGGACAGGTTTATATGGATGGTGCCAACATGAATGCCCAGGTGGGTCTGACCAATCCGAGCCGTATTGGCGCCGCCGTTTGTCACCTCAACCTGCATAAAACATTCGCCATTCCGCACGGAGGCGGTGGCCCGGGTGTTGGCCCGATTTGCGTGGCTAAACATTTAGTGGAGTTCCTGCCTTCACACCCGGTAATGAACAACGGACATGTGGGAATTACGGCCGTTTCGGCTGGTCCGTGGGGAAGCGCTTCGGTGTTGCCAATCACTTATGGTTACATCAAAATGCTGGGCGCCGACGGATTGAAACGTGCTTCGGAAATGGCTATTTTGAACGCCAACTACATTGCCGATGCACTGAAAGATACTTACGGAATTTTATACACCGGCGAAAATGGACGCGTGGCACACGAAATGATTTTGGAATGCCGTCACCTGAAAGCTTCTTCAGGAATTACCGAAGGCGACATTGCCAAACGTTTGATGGACTATGGTTTCCATGCACCAACCTTGTCGTTCCCGGTTCACGGAACGCTGATGGTTGAGCCTACCGAAAGCGAATCGAAGCAGGAACTGGATCGTTTCATTGAAGCGCTGAGCACCATTTACAACGAAATTCAGGCTGTAGCTTCCGGAGCAATGGACAAGGAAGACAATCCACTGAAAAATGCGCCGCACACTTCGGATGTGGTTACTGCCGACGAATGGAACCACGCTTACAGCCGCCAAACAGCCGTGTTCCCGCTGGCGTGGCTGAAGGAAAACAAATACTGGCCGCCGGTAGCCCGCGTTGACGATGCCTATGGCGACCGCAACCTAGTTTGTACCTGCGAACCGATTGAAAGCTATAAATAAATAAGTCCGAAGACGGAAGTCTGAAGTCCGAAGTTATAATCCTGACAGGTTTTCGAAACCTGTCAGGATTTTTTGCTTTTATAGTGCGGGAAATGATTTATTTTATTTTATGTAACTTTAGAAATAAATAGAATATATGGAATGTACAGGTCTACCTAAAATACTTTATAAGTTTAGTTCTTCATCTTCTGAATCCTTTCTTAAAAGAGAAATATTTTTCAATGATCCTTATGAGTTTAATGATCCTTTCGATATGAAAATTCGAAGAAAAGTTGAATTGCTTCCGAAAGAAGATTTAGTATTACAGAATGTATATCGCTTGAATAAAGAAATCCCAGATCAGTCCTTTCAATTACTGTGGAATATTGCAGAAAAAGATTATGAAAGTAAAAAATCTCATAACCCTAAGCATTTCAAGGAAATGAGCTTCAATGCTCAAATTATTGAAAGAAACCTAAATAAGAAAAGAGTTCTATGTTTGTCTAAAAAAAATGATGATATTCTAATGTGGGCGCACTATGGAGATTCCAACAAAGGAATATGTATCGGCTATAATACTGAAATACTTTGTACTATATTGTTCGAAAATTACTTCGATGAATTTCTCGGAATATTTAAAGTTGAATATTCCAGCCAATATCCTGACATAATTCCAACTGTTGGGTTTAGTCTAGAAAATGTTAGAAAAAGATTGGCGGTTAAGTCAATTATTTGGGCCTATGAAAAAGAATGGCGGTTAATTGTCTATAATCAGTCAAACATTGCTATTGACAATCTAGATGAAATAGTTGAAGAAATAATACTTGGCTCAAATGTACAACCAGAAACTGAAAAAGAAATATTGACAATTCAACGAGATAAATATCCACATGCCCAAGTATTCAAAGTTGTGCCGGATGATTCGGAATTCAAACTAAATGTTTTGCCGTACAACCCTTAAATTTTATTCAACTCGTTCCGAAGTGGCATTTGCATAGATCTCCGTTCTCCCAGTTTCAATGGGTGATCACCAGTATACACCTTTAGAGTATTAAAAAACGAAACCCTAACAGATTTAGAGATCAGCTAGGGTTTTTCATTTATCCCGCAATTAATTACTTTATCGCTTAATAACCTTAGCCTGATAAACGTTTGATGTAGTTTTTACGCGAATGAAATATAAGCCTGGAGGACAATCAGGCAGTTCAAACTGCATTTTGTTTACCGGATTAACGAGCTTTTTCAGCAACAACCCGTTAACATTGTAAACTTCAGTAAATAAAATCTGCTCATTGCTGTTAGGAGCAAATTCCACATTTAAAACCTTGGTAAACGGAACCGGGTAGCAGATTAAACGTGATTTCGAAACCTCTTCATCCTGAATTTTAGCTACTTTCAATTGAGCGGCTGCAACCTCTGGCTCCTGGTATTCTATATATAGTAATGCCGCTTTTGCCGTATTAGTTTCGTAGGAAACAGCTGTTCTCTTTCCATTGCCTGTTCCGGTAACAATAAATGCCAGGCTATTCCCGGAGCTCCAACCGGCCCTTCCAACTAT
>JAJZSZ010000396.1 GCA_021849365.1 Bacteroidota bacterium
CGATCTGCTTGTATCTGAAAGACGATAGCCATCAGTCGAGTAAAATCCGTTCACCACGGCATTGATGGTTCCGTCGCCACCAACTGCCACTATGGTTTTGTACCCATCGAGGTTGGCATTGCGCGACAACATCAGTGCGTGATCCATATCTTTAGTAAGATGATAATCGAATTCCACCTGGGTTTCAGTCATTCTCCGGATGATTTCGTCGCACTTCCGGCGGCTTTTGCCGGAATGGGAGCCGGGATTCATGATCAAAAAGTAGTCTTTCATTTTGGAGAGTTCTATAGAATAGCTGATTTAATGTGGCTTTATGCTCTTGATTGCTTCTTCTGTGCGTTGCAAAGTCTCTTCGCGCATGTTGGCTCCGGCAATCAGCCTTATTCGTCCTTCGTTTTGCGGAACCGACGGGTAAACAAAGGCGGTAGTCATGATGCGTTTATCCCAAAAAACTTTTGATAGTTCAAGGGTCTGGAGCGAGTTGCCGGCCTTAATTGATGTGATGGGCGCTGCTCCGTTCGTAAGGTCAAAGTTTGCTACAATCAGAGCTGCTTCAATACGTTTTTTTGCGTTCCACATGCGTTTGCTCAGTTCGGGAAACTCATCGCTTATAATGTCCAGAACTTTTTCAACACCAGCTAAAGCCGAAGGAAGTATGGCCGTTGAATAAACCAGGTTCGAACTGTAGTATTGCATCCATTGCATCAGCGAAGGCTTACTGCAGATTACGCCGCCAATGTTGGCCAGCGCTTTCCCGAGTGAGGCGGTATAAATTCCCTGGTAGCCGGAGATTCCTGAATGTTCCAGGATACCGCGTCCATGAGCCCCCAAAACCCCGATTCCGTGCGAATCATCCACGATAGGAATGGCATTGTATTTCAGGCAGAGTTCGTTGATTTCTGCGAATGAGGCGATTGTTCCCTCAGTCGAGAAAACCGATTCGGTAACGACAAAGATGGTTCGGTATTTTGGTAGAGACGTTGCATGTAACGTTCCTACGCAATTCTGTAACAACGTCTCCAGATGATTCATATCGTTGTGCTTAAAAGGCGAAATTTTGCATCCTGAATTTTTCAGTCCTTCGAGCAGCGACGAATGGGCGCAACGGTCGACTAGCGCTACATCTTCTGGTTTGGAAATGGCAGCAAAAAGCCCAAGGTTGGCCTGATAACACGACGGATAAATTAAGGCTTGTTCGGTTCCGGTGAATTCAGCAATTTTTTGCTCAACTTGGTGGTGCAGTTCAGAATAACCACTGCAAACCGGCGTGGCGCAAAGCGAAGCTCCATATTGGTCGATGGCATCTTTGCAGGCTTGTTTCAGTTCTGGTCGATTAGCTATCCCGAGATAATTATTCGATGCCAGATCGACAAAAGGTTTCCCTTCGATGATAATCTCATCGCTCAATTCGGCCTGCACCTCATGGTAATAAGGATTGTGTGAAGCCTGCTCTACCAAATCCAAATCCACGATAAACTGCTTGTAAAAATCAGTGGTGCTCATGTTCTACAGGTTTGTATAACTCTGTTTCCAATACATCAATAATATCCCGAACGGTCTTGATTTTTTCGACTTTACCCATATCAACGCTGAAAGAAAATTCTGATTCAATTGCATTAATCAGCATCAGCATGTCAAGCGAATCGAGATACAAATCATCGGTTAAGCTCATTTCAGGAGTGATTGGAAACTTAATGTCTTTCACAAACCGGATAATCCCGATTACTTTTTCTTCAATTGTCTTCATTGTGTTATGATTAAATTTTGTTCGAATGGAATAGTTGAATCGTGAGTAACTTCATGTTTACCATGTGTATAGCATCTGGTCGGATACTGCGAATCGCACATCACGGCACATTGGTTGCAGCTTTGGCAAATCGACTCGTATTGTGAATTCTTTTTCAGTTTGGTTACCAGATCAGGTTCTGCGATAAATGGCCGGCTCATACTCACAAAGTCAATCTGGCAATCGTGAATGGCATGCCTTATTTCTTCCCCACGTTTAAATCCACCCACCACAATAATCGGGATACGGGTTGCAGCACTCGCTTCAACGGCAAACGGAAGATTATACATGGGCTGCAGTTCGATAAACTTTTTCTTTATTGAAGGAAAAATCAGGTTCCCCATAATCCATTTGGATAGTGGGCTTTTCTGCTTGTAAAAGTAGTTTTCGGCCAGGATGCGTTCGCCGGGGAAATCGCCCCTGAAAATGTTGAACGCGGCATCCATGGTTCCGTAGCTGATTTCGATGGCGCTGACTTTCATTAAATCAAGAAAGTCGATTAAATGCAGAAACTGGGTAAGAGTAAAGTGTTTTTTGTAATCATCAGAAGCACTGACTTTGACCAATATCGGAAAGCTGTTCCCGCATTTTTCGCGGATGTTTTCAATTATTCTTTGAAGGAAAAATGTTCCGATTCCGGTTCCCGGATTCAGTTTAAATTCGTCGGTTCTATTATTTATTGCAGGGTGCAGAAACTGGTGGATGAGGTAGCCATGAGCGGCATGCAGCTGAATGCCGTCGAAGCCGGCTTGTTGAGCCAGCTGAGCGGCTTTACCAAATGAATCAATCAATCCGTGTGCCTCCGGAATATTAAGAACATCAGGTTTCTCTTTAAAATAGACCGATTTTTGAGCTGAAACTCCAACAACCGGGCATCCGGTTACAGAACTCATTGTTTGACGGCCAGTGTGGGCAATTTGCAGAAAGGCTTTGCAATCGTACCGGTGAAGCATATCGGTGAGGCGCCGGAAAGAATCGAGTTTTTCAGGGGAATCGCATCCTGCCTGCCCCGGGTGCATGGCTTTGCCGTTACGGGTGATATATGTAAATCCGCTAATAACAGCCGCTACGTCGTGTGCCGCCAGTTGTTTGTATAGGTTGAAATAGGCTTCGGTGGGAAATCCATTTGCGTCGGCTGCTCCCTCGAATGTGGCCGACCGGATAATCCGGTTCTTCAACCTGACCGGACCTATATACGCTTCTTCGAATATTTCCATGGTTTCAGGCTTTAATGTTGGTGTGCATGTTGAACAGGAATCCCACAAATACGTAGGTAATCAGGAAGAGGATTAATCCCAGTTCGGGATTGAAAAGCGCCACGATGGTAGCCTGCCCACAGGTGCATGCCCTGAAATTGGTGACCAGCGAGTAGTAAGTCATTTCGCCCTGTGGATTCTGATAGTACAAAAATCCGGTCCAGACCTGAAGGAAAACAGTCATCAATCCGAGAATGATGAAGATGTTATTCAGTTCAATCTGAAAACCTTTAAAAACATAGTAGCCAATCATGAACAGGATAGAGGGCAGAAATGACGCGACAATGGCGATGTATTTGTTGGTGTGCAGCCCATATTCAACCACGATGGTGTTTTTGCCGGCGGCCTTGTCACCTTTATAATCTTTAAAATAGGTGTAGTAGGTCATCAGGGCATTCATAACAGCAATCAGGAGCAATGCACTCACCCGGCTGCGGGTCCAGTAAATTTCCATTGGTCCGCAGGCGTAAAATCCGTATAAGGCACACATCGAAATCATGATGCCAAACACAATGTTTCCCCAGATGCCGTGTCCTTTGGCGTATTCGTAAATCACATTCAGCAAGGCTCCGGCCACCAGCGGAATAATGGCAACAGGTTCGAGGTAAAGCCAGGTCGTCATGAAAATAACCAACATCAGGAACAGCGACATTGCCATGGCATAATAGCGGTTTAGGTCTCCGGTAACCATGGGCCGCTGCGGGGCATTGATTTTATCTTCTTTGTAGCCCAGAAAATCGTTTACAATCTGGTTGACACCCCAGGCCAGGAACAGGATGAGAATAATGATGATTTGTTTCGTGAGTGATGCTGGAACCTCAATAGTGCGCACTAATCCCGAAGTGCCGCGTTCCCCAACGTGGGTGGCAATAAACTGGTAATGCGCCACACCTACCCAGCCGGCTATTCCGGTCACAAATGAGTAGTAAATACGCATCGACTTGCCGTAAGCTCTTAAGAATCCTGATATTCCCGACCGGTTCATAGCGTTTGAGTATTAAAGTTGTAACAGTTTTTCGTAGAATTCAGTAGGCTCACCGCGGTTCCATTGAGTGTATATTTCTTCGGAAAGTTTCGGGTTTAACGGCAGGTGCAACGAAGTATTTTCCTGATACTTTTTATAAATGTCATGGGCAAACTTATCACATAGCAGGCATTGTCCCGGAATATGGAACTCGGA
>JAJZSZ010000397.1 GCA_021849365.1 Bacteroidota bacterium
GCTCATGATGGATAATATTTGGTTAGTTGCCGCCCTCTGGATGGGGTTGGCGCTTGTGGCAAGTTTGATTTCTATTCGTATCGGCATTTCGGTTGCTCTTGTCGAAATATTGGTTGGAGTGATAGCTGGGAACTTTCTGGAAATTCACCAAACAACACAATGGATTGATTTTTTGGCCATGCTGGGCAGTGGTGTTTTAACTTTTCTGGCCGGGGCCGAAATTGACCCGGCATCGTTGAAGGCCAATTTTAAAGCAAGTCTTTTGATTGGCGTTCTGTCGTTTGCCATTCCTTTTGTATGCGTTTGGATGTTTGCCCAGTACGTTTTTGGGTGGGGTTTACAACAGTCCCAGATTGCCGGTATTGCCTTATCAACCACCTCGGTTGCCGTGGTGTATGCTGTGATGATAGAAAAAAAACTGAACGATACTTCCATGGGTAAAATGATCCTCGCAGCCTGTTTTATTACCGATTTTGGCACTGTGCTTGCCTTAGGTGTCTTATTTGCCAATTTCAATATCTGGATGGTGGTTTTTGTCGTGGTTATGTCCATTGTACTCTGGTTTATGCCAACATGGACCAAATACCTGATCGGACATCTGGGATCCGATAAAGTCAGCCAGCCCAATGTGAAATTTATCCTGTTTATCCTGTTTTTATTGGGCGGATTGGCCACCACGGCAAAGAGCGAAGCCGTTCTGCCTGCTTATTTGATTGGGCTGGTTGTTGCCGGGGTGTTCGTGCGCGACAAAACATTGGTTGACCGGATGCGCACCATTGCCTTTACCATCTTTACCCCGTTTTATTTTCTTAAAGCAGGCTTGTACGTCTCGTTGTCGCTTATGTGGGTGTCGTTGGGAATCATTATTTTGTTTCTGGGGATGAAAATGCTCACTAAGATTATTGGCGTATATCCTTTCGCAAGAGTCTTTCAGATGCGGAAAAAGGAAGCGACATATACCACTTTGCTTATGGCTACCGGATTGACCTTTGGCACCATCTCTGCTTTGTTCGGATTGAATAACCACATTATCGACCAAAAGCAATATACCATTCTGGTGACAGTGGTGATTCTTAGCGCCATTATTCCAACACTCATTGCTCAAAAATTCTTTCAGCCCGAAATTGCTGCCATGATCTCCTGGGGACGACTCAGGAGAAAAACTGAAAACGATAATAAAAACAAAACCAAAAGGAGGGATTAATCATGTATAAAAAAGTTTTAGTTGGCTACGACGGCTCCGAGGGAGCGGAAAAAGCTTTAACCAATGCCATCGAAATTTCAAAAGCGCTTCAGGCAAAACTGGTTGCCTTGTGGGTAGGCGGGTTCAGACCCTATTATCACGAAACATTGGCCGAAATTGACGAAGAAAACAAAGCCATCGACAAGTTTTCGGCAAAACTGAAAAAGAAACTCAAAGAGAAGTCGCATGAAGAAGGCATTGAAATTGAATATGCCCATTTACAGGGAAACCCGGCCAAGCTAATCGTTGAATATGCCGATAAAAACCAGTTCGACCTGATTGCGATGGGGGGTGGCGGTCATTCAGGTTTGTGGGGCAACGACCTGGGCCATGTGACTGACAAAGTGAGCGAAAACGCCAAATGCAATGTGCTGATCGTCAGAAAATAAAAAGTGCAATGTCAATATTGATCAATATTCCTGAGGCCAAATCCCTTGAAATCAGGTATTTGGTTCTCGATTTTAACGGTACTTTAGCCATTGATGGCAAGCTGATTGATGGCACAAAGCCATTGCTTGAATTATTGAGTAATCAATTAATCGTTCATGTGCTTACTGCTGATACATTTGGAACTGCTGAAAGAGAACTTTCAGGAATAAACTGCATATTGAACGTTTTATCGCATGACTTGCAGGATATGCAGAAAGAATCGTATGTCTTTAACCTGGGGGAAAATCATGTAATTGCCATTGGAAATGGGTTGAACGATGCGTTGATGGTAAAGTGTGCGGCGCTGGGAATTGTTGTCGTACAAAAAGAAGGCGCTTCTATGGAAACTTTGCTAAATGCTGATATTGTATGCACCAATATTTTGGATGCCCTTGAATTGTTATTGAATCCACAAAGAATTGTGGCAACTTTAAGAAAATAAAATTTCGCATTACTAGTAAATATCATTTATTAATAACTTGAAAAATAAACAATTATGAAAATTTCAAAAGTAGAAGCAATGGAAATCCTCGATTCAAGAGGAAACCCCACCGTGGAAGTAAATTTGGAACTGGAAGACGGCACCACAGCCCGCGCAATGGTTCCGAGCGGTGCATCAACAGGAGAGCGCGAAGCCTGCGAACTGCGCGACGGCGATAAAAAAAGGTACGGTGGAAAAGGTGTATTGAAAGCCGTTGACAACGTGAACAGTATAATTGCCAAAGAAATTGTTGGCAAAAGTTTCGTCAGCCAGCGCGAACTCGATTACCGGATGATTGAAATGGACGGCTCGTCCAACAAATCGAATTTGGGAGCAAATGCTATTCTTGGCGTGTCAATGGCGTATGCCCGTGCCGAAGCCATGAGCGCCGGGATTCCGCTTTACCAGTATTTAGGCGGGAGCAATGCCCATTTGTTGCCCGTTCCGTGCATGAATGTGATCAATGGTGGAAAACATGCCGACAATAACGTGGACTTTCAGGAATTTATGATTGCACCGCATGGTGCGCCCTCATTTACCGAATCAATCCGCATGGGCGAGGAAGTGTTTCATGCCCTGAAAAGTGTGCTCAATGCCAAAGGGTACAGCACCGGTGTGGGCGATGAAGGTGGTTTTGCCCCCAACCTGAAATCGAACGAGGAAGCGGTTGAAGTTATTTTGGAAGCCATTGTCAAAGCCGGTTACAAACCGGGCGATGAGGTAAGTATTTGCCTCGATCCTGCCGCCAGCGAACTTTGGGAAGATGGGAAATACAAACTGTTCAAAAGCACCGGGAAATTGCTTACCAGCGACGAAATGATTCAGTTGTGGGAAAGTTGGACAGAACAATATCCAATCGTTTTGCTTGAAGATGGTTTGGCCGAAAATGACTGGGAAGGCTGGGTAAATTTGACCAAAGCGCTTGGCAATAAAGTTGAACTCGTCGGCGATGATATTTTCTGCACCAACAAAGCTATCCTGGCCGAAGGAATCAAAAGGGGTGTGGCCAATTCCATTCTTATAAAACTTAACCAGATTGGAACTGTTACAGAAACGCTCGAAACCATTGAGATGGCCTTCAAAAACGGGTATAACTGTTTTGTTTCGCACCGCAGCGGCGAAACGGTTGACAGTTTTATAGCCGACCTGACTGTTGCCGTGAATGCCGCTCATCTTAAAACCGGCAGTGGATGTCGCGGCGAACGTATCGAAAAGTTTAACCAGTTGATGCGCATTGAACACGAATTGGGCAAGAGTTCAAAATTTGCCGGAATCAAGGCATTTAAAAATGTTTAACCATTGTCAGGGAGGGATTTGATTGCCCTCCCTAAAAATATTTCCAGATGAAGTTATTTAAAAAATCTTCCTGGGCGTTCATCGTTTTGATTGGAGTAGTCAGTCTCTTTTCGGATATGACCCACGAAGGCGCACGAGGAATAACCGGTCCTTTTTTGGCTGCATTAGGTGCAAGTGGCGCCATTGTCGGGTTTGTTGCCGGTTTTGGCGAACTCATGGGGGCCGGTTTTGCCGATTATCCGCTCATTGCTTTTCATTTCGAAAAAACTTCACAGGTTTCCACCGAAATGATCCCGGTGATGTATGCCGTTGCGATGGGTGTTGACGCGCTGGCTGCTCTTTTGATGGGCTGGTTGTACGATTTTCCCATTTCCGGACTGATTGCCTTCTCGTTAACCATTCAATTGGCTTCGGTCCCGTTTTTTATCAAGCTTTCGTATCAAAAACTAAAATAGTTGCTTTGATAAAACTCAATCCAGATAGTAACTCTTTAGTCCCGTATAAATTGGCGAACCTTGAAAAACTGAATACTTCCGTTGAAGTTACAGAAAAGTTACTTTACAAACGGGACGAATTTTATTTCAACAGGGTTTTCGTTTCTCTAAATAGCAGTATTTTAAACCACTCTTCCATTAATTTCAGCCAGGAGATATTAAACGATCCGCAATTTCTGACCAATGAACCCAAATACCGGGAAGCAAAAAAAAATGAAAAACTATACCGTTATAAGGTCACTTCGGATAAAAAACA
>JAJZSZ010000398.1 GCA_021849365.1 Bacteroidota bacterium
TGTGCTTCAGGATGAGAAATTCCGCTTTGTCAACGATGCCATTGTCGATATTCTGGGTTACACCGTTGAAGAAATGACCGGCAAGCATTTCAGTACGGTTATTCCGCCCGAATTACGCGATGAGGCTGTCCGGAAAAATTTCAGGAGAAAAGCGGGAAACGGAGAATCATGGAGTTACGAATTCCTGTTGCTGCATAAAGATCAGCAAACCCGCATTCCGGTTATTCTTTCGACTAACCTGACCGAACTTGACGGGAAAACTGCAGTTGTGGGAACTGCCAAAGATATTACCGACCGCATACAGGCCGAACAAGAAATTAAAGCGGCACACAAGCGGCTAGAAGAAATCAATCAGGATCTGGAACAGACCATCCGCGAGCGCACCAAAGAGCTGACCAAAGCCAATACCCAGCTGCTAAAACTGCAAAAGGAAAACCTGCAGTCGCAGTTCGATGTGCTCAAACAACAGGTCAATCCGCACTTCCTGTTCAACAGCTTGAATGTGCTCACCTCGCTCATCAGGCTCGATCCGGAACTGGCTGAAAAATTCACAGAGCACCTGGCTAAAGTTTACCGGTATGTACTCGAAAACAAAGACAATGAACTGGTAACTCTCTGCACCGAAATGAGCTTTCTGGATGCCTACATTTTCCTGATCAACATCCGGTTTATGGACAAAGTGCAGGTAAACATCCGCATCCCGGAAGAAAAGCGGAACAACCGGATCATTCCACTGGCCATGCAGCTGCTGATTGAAAATGCCATCAAGCACAACGCCATGTCGAAGAAATCGCCACTGGTTATCGACATCTTCATCGATAATGATGACCACCTGAATGTGGTGAACAACCTTCAGGAGCGCGAGGCACACATGACCTCAACGGGTGTTGGACTGAAAAACATACAAAACCGCTATAAGCTGCTCAACAATACGGTGCCCACATTTGAAAAAACCAATACACATTTTGTGGCGCGTATCCCGCTGGTCACCGAGTATCAATCCTGAATTTCAACCTGAATTAAAAACTTAAAAATATTGTCATGAACGTCCTGATTATTGAAGATGAACAACTGGCTGCACGCCGCCTCGAAAGTATGATTTTGTCGTACGACCCGACCATTCAGGTACTGGCCAAACTCGAATCGGTGGAAGATTCGGTGGATTGGTTTAAAAAGCATGCCCATCCCGACCTGATTTTTCTCGATATTCATCTGGAAGACGACCTGAGTTTTGCCATTTTCGACAAGGTGAAAGTCGATTCTCCCATCATCTTCACCACGGCATTCGACGAATATGCCATCCGGGCATTTAAGCTGAAAAGCATCGACTACCTGCTGAAACCCATCGTTCAGGATGAGCTGAACAATGCCATTGCCAAATACAAAGCCTGGAACGGACAGAAAAATGGCATCGACATGTCGGCCCTGTTCGACCTGATCAACAAAAAAGATGTATCGTACCGCGAGCGTTTCTCGGTGTCGTACGGGCAGAAAATAAGGTCGTTTGAGGTTTCCGAAGTTGCTTATTTCTACTCGAAAGAAGGTATGACCTATGCCGTTTTAACCGACTCGAAACATTATCCGGTTGATTATTCGCTCGATAACCTTTTGAACGAAATGAATCCGAAAGACTTTTTCCGCATCAACCGGCAATACTTCATCAAACACAGTTCAATAAAGCAGGTACATGTGTTTCCGAAGAGTCACCTCAAACTTGAACTTGCACCGAAGCCGTCAGAAGACATTTTTGTGAGCATCGATAAAGTAACCGCTTTTAAAAAGTGGCTGGGCGAATAACCTGAAAAGAGATATGGAAACTACCCTTGAAAACAACCTGAAGCCTGCCTCTAAAATCTGGGGCACAGCCGAAGTCATTTTACTGCTTTTGCTGCCACTTCCGTTTTTTAACCTTAACCTGATTTACCTGATTGCTGCTTTGGCAATCACGCTCACCTCAATATACATCAGGAAAGAAAAGTGGACCGAGATCGGATTTAAAAAAGTCACCGGCAAAGGCGTCTTTTGGGCATCTGCCTTCGGCATTGCCTATGGGTTTGCCGATAATTTCCTGCTCGAACCGCTGCTTACCTGGATCGTTGGAGCCGAACCCGATTTGTCGGCCTACAAAGCTGTGGAGGGAAATGTGGCCAACCTGGTGTTTATGCTTGCATTAGGCTGGTTTGTTGGCGGACTTTTCGAAGAATATTTTTTTAGGGGATATCTGTTCTGCCGGATAAATAAACTGATTTCCAACCCTGTGGTGTATAAATGGGTAACTATACTCATAACCAGTGCTGTTTTTGCTTTTGCACATGATTACCAGGGAATCGGCGGAATCTCGGATACCTTCATCTTTGCCATCGTAATGGGATTGCTTTATTTCAAAATGGACAAAAATGTGTGGTACCTGGTGCTGATTCACGGATTTTACGACACTATCGGAATTTTCAGGCTTTACCTTGGAGCATAAAATCAGAACAAATGATTCAAACCAACCGGTTAATAATTAAGCCACTCTCCTATTGTGAGTTATTGAAATACATTGCAAACGACCATTCGCTCGAGAAAGAATTAGGACTTTCCGACACAAACATCACCATCACTCCTGAATTCAGGGAAGTACTTGAGAAAATTATCATTCCAATGGTTTTGGACAACCAAAGTAATTACCAGTATTTCACCTTGTGGACAATCATTACAAAGGCCGAAAACAAAATGGTTGGCGACCTGTGTTTCAAAGGGCTGCCCGATGCCGGGAATGCCATTGAAATTGGCTACGGGACTTACGAAGATTTCCGCAGAAACGGCTACATGACCGAAGCAGTTGGCGGAATGATTGAATGGGCCCGGCAACAACATGGAGTGGATGCAATTACTGCCTCAACTGAAAAAATAAATCTCCCGTCAATGCAGGTTTTGCAGAAAAACCATTTTGTAAAAACTGGTGAGTCTGACGATTTATTTCACTGGAAACTGGCACTTTAAATTAAAGCTGAACGAATAGAAACCGAAAAACTGGCAGTTCATTCTGCGTTTTGGGCCGTTCATCGAAGTCTTTTTTCTCATGTAAGCTGAAAGATAGATTTTTATAGCTGAAAACAATTAAACAATGTAAACATGAGAACCCTGTTCTTTTCAGCTATTGCTCTGGCCATACTTCTGGCCTCAAACCTTTGCCTGAATGCCCAGGCTTCAACCCCCACCCCAAAAGAATTGATTCAGCAACTTATTGAATCGTACAGTAATCAAGGCACCTTTAATGGTTCTGTCCTGGTGGTCCAAAAGGGAAAAGTAATTTTTGCCGGAGGTTTTGGCTATGCCAACATGGAATGGAAAGTAAAAAACACAGCCAACACCAAATTCTACCTGGCATCCATTTCCAAAACGTTTACCAGTGTAACAGTGATGAAACTGATCGATCAGGGAAAATTAACCCTCGATACCCGGCTTTCCGACGTTTTAAAATGGTACCGCGCCGATACCGGTAGTAAAATCACCATCAGGCAATTACTAAATCATACTTCGGGCATTGCCAATTACCTCAATATGAAAGGCAAGTCTATTTATCAGGTGGCCGATGAATTTGGAACAGCTCCGATCGACAAACTGGCTTTTGCAAAAAAATACTGTCAGGGCGATCTCGATTATGAACCTGGAACCAAATGGAACTACAACAATACCGCTTATTTCCTGCTAGGTTTAATCATCGAAGAGGTTTCGGGCAAAACCTACGAAGAGGCAGTTTCCGACTTCATTTTCAAACCGCTTGGAATGGACTCTTCTGGCGATATTCAGCCACATCAGTTCGATGCTTTCCCGGAAATGGCAACCGGTTATATGCGAAATTTTACCGATTTTGTGCATCCTCCTTACTGGAACATGTCAACCGCTTATGCACAGGGATCGCTTTACAGTAATGTCTATGATCTTGTAAAATTCGATCAGGCTCTGTACGATCCCGGGTTCCTCTCGAAAACCGCTTACGACGCCATGTTTACAGCTAACCTGAATGGCTACGGCTGTGGCTGGGAAATACGTGAATCGCCAATCGGGAAAGATAAAGTCATGAAAAAAATACGCACTCACGAAGGCTATTTGTTCGCCTGGAACACAAGATTTTACCAAATTCCTGACGACCAGTATTTGATCGTCATACTGAGCAACGGAGGAAATGCTCCCCTTGAAAAAATG
>JAJZSZ010000399.1 GCA_021849365.1 Bacteroidota bacterium
CCGATCTGGGTTCTTTTTCAGACTATTGTAGCGGGCAACCAACGCAAATCCGGCACGATAACCAGCGGCGCGGGCCATCATCCATTCGATGTCTTCGTTTCCGGTGGTTGCCGAAAGCAGGAACCATCCCAACATGTTGGGCATATAATTTCGCTCCAGAAGTGGTTGATTTTCGAGCCGGTAGTCGCCCTGCGATTCGCGAAAACCGCCGTACCACGGTTCGCCCCAGTTCCAGTAGTGACAGATGTGCCAGTAATAATGACTCGACCTGCTTGTTCCGTTAACCAGCGTGTGGTCGGTTTCGAGAAAAACCTTGTCGGCAAACGCTTGTACCGCATATTCGCCTTCGCCCGACGCCATACAGCCCTCGTGCCCGTCGAAATCCATTTGCGATACGCCGGTTTCGTTAAAAAAGCGGGCCAGATTCCCGGCAATTTCCTGTTGAAGTTCAAAATTCGGGAAAAGTGTGTTGTAGGGATAATCGAGCAGCATTCCGGCATGTTCACCTTTGGTGTGTGCCGATGCTTTGGTCCCAAAAGCGCCGCGCTGGCAATCGAGCAGTTTATAAGGCGCTTCGGTCGTTATTTCCCGAAAACGAACAATTTCTTCGCCAATCCGCACTGCGTGAAGCGTGCTTGGCTTGATGTTTTTGAAATACTGATTGGATTCCACCTGAATTTCGGTTGCCGTTGCCGAACTGTTTTCTGAAACGACTGATGCTCCGGTTTCAGCCAATCGCTTGTCGGGGACAGGCGAAACATACGGATCGTTGGTATTGATAAATGTGCTGAGGGTATGCACACCAATGCGCAATCCCATTTTTGCGGCCTTCTCCACGCAGGTTTTCATTCCGGCCCGGTCGTTCGGAAAGCTTTTTGGGTCGAGCACAAAATGGCCCCACGACTGGAAAGGTCCTTCGTGGTAGAGCGACATCAATCCTGCCTGCTGTGTGTAATTGAGCATTTCGTCGATGTTCGATTCGTTAAAATCTGCAATGAGGTATGCGCGTCCGGTCTCGGGCGATTGCTTGTGCCAAACACCGTTGATGAGCGGATGTGGCAGGCCTTCGGCCAGTTCGATGGCTCCAATGCAATTGAGCACTTCTTTTTCGGAACAGCCAAACAACGCAATCGCCGATCCGATGGTCGTTTCGCCCGGAATAGCAGCCACAGGCATATCGGGGTACTGGTCATTCCATACCGAATACCGGCGGACTATCGAACGATCGAGACTGTAAGCCTGGAGACTGCTTCCGTAGGGTTGCGCAATGGCAGCATTACCGCGCGAATCGTCGAGACCTCCTTCGCGCTTGAGGATTCCGCCAATGGTTTTGGGATTTAGCGACTGTATCCCGACGGCAAACTTGCCGTCGCGCACCACACCAATAACTTCGCCAATCGTTTGGCTTATTGTAGTTGGATAAGGTCCCCAGTAAACGGCATCTGCCTTCGCGTTACTACTAAGTTTGGTAAGCCGGAATGAAAAGTGTGTTTTATTTGATACAACTTTTATTTCTGCAGAGAGCCGAGAAGGGAATTCCAGACCAATGCTTGAGGTTTTGGCATCGTATGTTGCTTTCAACGGTTCTTCCCATTGCCCGCCCACCCGTATTTTCATCAGTGGCGCTTTTTCTCCGGGAGCAAGGTAGTTTTTCCCTGAAGCTAGGTCAGTCATTTCCAAAAGTTGGCCGTTGGGTGCAATTGTAATCTTAAACGTGTTGGTTTTCAAATCAATGCTTTGCGCTATTGCCCCAAGGGCAAAAAGCATCAGAAGAAATAGAATTGAGGTTAGTTTTCTCATCGTATTCGGGTTTAGTTTATTCCAATTTTATAGGTTTAGCTTTGGCATTCCAGCCTTCAGTAATCAACACAACCGATTTTTTAGTGCCCTCGGTTGACAGTTGTGGCATATCCAGGTTGATTTCTTTCTTCTCGCTGGGCAATAGGGTGAAGTAGTTCTCAGTAAGGAAAACGGGAAGTACCAGTTCTCCTGTTTTTTCGTCGACCACTTTGAGCCGGATGAAAAATGCTGTTTCGCTACCAGGGTTACTGATTTCGACCGATTTGCCGTTGTATTCTCCCGCTAAAACAACTTGTTTCAGCTCATTCAGCTTTTCAAAGCTTTTCCCCGGTTTGGCCAACCAGTAGAAATTTTCGTCCAGCTGTTGATCGCTGGTATTCAGCAGCTTCAATCGTAAAAAGCAAACATCTTCGTGAATGTTCTGAGTGCTAATTTTCCGAAGCAACGAAATGGAGTTGGCAGCAATTGATGCGGTGTAGTTGTCGGTTGAAATCGGTTTTCCGTGAATGTCGAATAATTCGGCGCTCACTTTCAGATTTTTTTCTTCCTGAAAGGTTTGATTTACCAGGCAAACCGTCGAGTCGTTCAGGTTGAGTTGCAAATGAAGCGGTTTTGCTCCGTGTTTGTAGCCATAAAATCCTCCGTTCTGATCGAGAAAAACGTCGTAAAACTGACCGCGCAGCGCCGTCCAGGGATTTTGGTTTTTCCAGACCAGCATTCCTGAATACTTGCTCCACATTCCGGCGGTAAAACCCTCCTGAAGTGCCCGATACTGCTCGTAATTCACCAACTGCGCTTTTTTACAGAAGTCGTCAATCGAGGTCGCCTTTCCGTATCGATCGATGTGGTTTCCGTAGCCAATGTATTTGTGGTAGCGCCATACTTCGTTTTCCCAATGCTCGCCCGGAAGTTGCTTCAAATCTTTTTCGTCCATTATTTTGCGCATGGTTTCCACATTTGGCATTCCAACCGAACCCAATTCGGGATTGAACGGGAACGATTTGACGGTGAAGAAATGAAGTGGATTCTGGATGCCATAAGGTCCGTCGCCATTGCCTCCCAATTCATTTTTTGCCAGGTCGGTTGACGTCGATTCGTTGAGGTAATATCGGGCCCCATCGTATTGCGGGAAGATTTCGTTTTTCAGCATTTGATCGATGTCTGCCGGCGGCGGAAATTCGTTGCCCCCGCACCACAGGTATAAACTTGGGTGGTTCCGCAACATTTTTACCTGATCGACAACCGAAGTAATGAACAGGCTGTGTTTATCGGGGTAGGCACGACGGCGTTCCTGTGATTCTTTTTTGGCCGGATCGTACCACCGGCCATTGCAGTCACCCGAAATCCAGAGGTCTTGCCATACCAGGATGCCGTATTTGTCGCAGGCATAGTAAAATTCGGGACGTTCAGTGAGGCCACCGCCCCACACGCGAATCATGTTCATGTTCATTTCGGCATGCATTTTCACTTCGGAGTCGTACCTTTCAGGTGAAAAGCGAAGCAGCGCGTCCGAAGCAATCCAGTTCCCGCCTTTAATGAACACGTCCTGTCCGTTGACACTAAATATGCGTGCGCCCAGCTTTTCGTCGAAACGCGTACCGGTTTCGCGAATTCCGAAACTCACGTTCTCCTGATCAGAAATGCGATTGCTGTTCAGTACAAACGAAAATTCGATGTTGTAAAGCGGGTGATCGCCGGTTCCGTTAGGCCACCACAACTGCGGGTTGTTTATTTTAAATTCAGGAAGTTCGACCGAAATTTTCTCTCCCGGCTGGAGGACAATCGTTTTTGATACTTCGCAGGTTTCGCAACGGGCAAACAGCTTTCCGGTTTGGGTTTCTCCTGAAGGGTTAATCAATTCGGCCGAAGTGCGGATAATTGCCGGGTCCTGTTTGCCTGATGGAATGCGTTTCCCTGGGACTTTGGTTATCACATGCGGATCGAGCAAATCAACCGGACCGGTTGTTTCAACCGAAACCTCGTCCCAGATACCGGTGTTGCGGTCGCGAATAGGACAAATCCAGTCCCAGCCCGCGGTAAATTGCATGGCCACCGAGCGGGCAATCATCCCGTCTCCACCTTGTCCTACTGGTGTTCCGGCCGGATCGGGCGGATAAACCAGTACGGCTAGTCGATTTGTACTATTGGTAAGGTAGGGTGTAATTCTATATTTTTCGCGCAGAAACATACCTTCGTGGGTGTCGGCGTTGATCTTTTTCCCGTTCAGAAAGATTTCGGCTGTGTAATTTATTCCTCTGAATTTCAGCCAAACCTGTTCCCCGCTTTTTACTTCCGGAATTTGAAACGAATTGAAAAACCAGTAAGTGTAATAATCGCGGCCAACCTGGCTTATATCCGGAATCTGCTCATTGTTCATTCCAAAAAACGGAT
>JAJZSZ010000400.1 GCA_021849365.1 Bacteroidota bacterium
TGGTGCTGACAAAATTGCCAAGCTACTGAGCAAGAGCGGCGAGAAGGCTCAGGCAATACATGGCGATAAGTCGCAAAATGCCCGTCAGAAAGCGCTTTCTGATTTTAAGGCACGGAAAATCCGCTTCCTCGTGGCTACCGATATTGCTGCCCGTGGCATCGATGTGGACGATTTGTCGCACGTCATCAATTTCGAAATTCCAAATATTCCTGAAACCTACGTACACCGTATTGGCCGTACAGGTAGGGCGGGGCAGAGTGGAATTGCCCTTTCGTTTTGCGACAATACCGAGATTCCGTATTTACGCGATATTCAGCGATTGATTTCACAAACGATCCCGGTAATAGACAATCATCCGTTCCCGATGACCGATTTTACTCCTCAAAAGCCACCAGCGAAACAGCCGCGGCAAGCTACTTCAATAGGAAGAAGTGTGGCAGTCGCTGTTGAGAACACTGCAAGAAAAACAGATGCGCGGCAACCGGAGGAGAAAAACTCAAAACCTAAACGGATTTTCTGGAGAAAACGATAGTAGACATCAATTTTACTTTTTCAGGCCTGATGAACTTTTTATGAGGAATATTGTCATCTTTAAAGACTAATTTATCATGAAGCCATGGAATTGTTTAATGAGAATAGTAAACTCGCCTCTGTAGTTCACAAAGACCATTCATTGTTGCCGGTAATCAACCGGCTGGGAGTTAAGCTTGGTTTTGGCGACAGAACAATCCGCAATGTTTGCGAAGAAAAGGGAATTGATCTCAATTTCTTTGTGGAAACCATCAATGTGTTCCATTACGAGGCTTATTTCCCTGAAAAGCGGTTGCTCGACTTTTCGGTGTCGATGGTGATTGATTACCTGATAAAAACACACCAGTACTATAAGGATTTTCTGATTCCTGAAAACGACCGGCTGATTGAGCTATTTCTGGCGGCAAGTCCAGATGAAAATGCCGAGAATGAATTGGTCCGAAAGTTTTACACTAAGTTTAAAGAGGAATTTGTAATTCACATCAATTTCGAGGAGCGTGAGATGTTTCCGTTTATCCTCGAACTCAATAAAGTTGTTGAGAATCCGGAGTTGAGAGCTGGTTTCAAGCAAAAGTATCCGTCGTTCTCGGTTTCGAGTTTCGAAAAAGAGCACTCGAACATGGACGACAAAATGGATGATCTGACCAACATTATCATCAAATATTTACCTCCAAATTACGATCAAAATCGCGGGAATGCTTTTCTGGCAAACCTTTTCATGTTCGAGAAAGACTTGAAAAACCATTCGCGCATCGAAGATCATATTCTGATGCCTAAAGTAAAGCAACTCGAAAAAATGTTGGTTAGCAATGAATAGCGGTCAGAATACATCGGTTGTAGTTATTTGCCAGTCGGATCTTGTGCTGAAGGGGATGTCTGAAATACTGAAGGGCAGTTCGGCACACGAAGTTGTTCTGCTTCATCGCGGCGATGAGCTGATCGATTATCAGGCGCTTAGTGGATCAGTGCTGGTTATTGCTACTTCAGAAGAACAGGAAAAAAATGAGGTATTTATCAGGCAGGTACTTGCTTCGGCAACCAACATTCAATTTATGGCTCTTCATCTCGAATCTGGCTCGGTTTATTCCAATCAAACCATTAACCTGTTCGATACGCCAACCTTAATCTGCTACAAAGTGAACGAGATTCTGAATTCGTTTCTTTCTGATCAAAACGGCGATACCGATACAGAGCTGACCCGGCGCGAGATAGAGGTTCTGCAGTTGGTCACCAAGGGCTATTCGAACAAGGAAATTGCCGATCATTTGTTTGTAAGTACGCACACTGTGATTTCTCACCGCAAAAATATTTCAGAAAAAACCGGCATCAAATCGGCTTCCGGATTAACCATGTATGCCATTCTAAAGAAAATTGTAGATGTTAACGACATCGACACGGCCGATCTGATATAGACTTTGGAAAAGTTGCCTGTATTCCATACTTTTGCCCTCCAAATTAATGTTGATTATTTCGTACAGACGCGCGTTTGTGTGTCTTTATTTGTAACGATATGAGCCGTGTTGTAATAGGATTGTCGGGAGGTGTTGATTCGAGTGTGGCTGCTTATTTGCTGAAACAGCAGGGGCATGATGTAATGGCTTTGTTCATGGTGAACTGGCACGACAGAACAGGAACCATCACCTCGCGTTGCACCTGGGAAGACGATGCCATGATTGCCGAGATGGTGGCTAAAAAACTCGACATTCCTTTCAAGATTGTTGATTTAAGTAAGGATTACAAGCAGCGTGTAGTCGATTATATGTTTGCCGAGTACAGCAAAGGGCGGACACCTAACCCGGATGTACTTTGTAACCGCGAGATTAAATTCGATATTTTTCTTGACGAATGCCTGAAATACGATGCCGACTTTGTTGCCACAGGTCATTACTGCCGGAAAACAGAGTTTGAAAAGGACGGGCAAATGATTCATCAATTGCTTGCCGGAAAAGATAATAACAAAGATCAGAGTTATTTCCTGTGTCAACTGAATCAGTACCAGTTATCCAAGGCTATGTTTCCCATTGGTCATCTGGAAAAACCTGAAGTGCGCGAAATTGCCCGCCAGCAAAACCTGCCTACTGCCGAGCGGAAAGACTCGCAGGGAATTTGTTTTGTCGGGAAGGTCGATTTACCCACCTTCCTTCAGCAGCAGCTCGAGCCAAAAACCGGAAATGTGATTGAAGTTCCGGCCGAATTCATGGCGAAGAAAAAGAACATTGAAAAAACAGAAGAAAATTTCAAAAAACTATGCTCTGCATTTCCATATAAACCGTGGAATGGTGAGGTTATTGGCGAGCATCGCGGGGCTCATTATTATACCGTTGGCCAGCGCAAAGGATTGAATATCGGTGGCTACGAAAAGCCGCTTTTTGTGCTGGGAACCGATGTTGCCCGCAACATTATTTATGTAGGCGAAGGTGCTGAACATCCAGGTTTGTACCGTCCGGGACTATTTATCCGGAATGAAGAAATACACTGGATTCGAACCGATTTACAGATGAATCCCGGAGAAGAGCGTCGCTATGACGTTCGCATCCGTTATCGCCAACCATTGGAAAAGGCCACACTTTATCAACGCGAGGATGGCTTGTACATCATTTTTGATGATGAACAGCGTGGTATTACCTCAGGCCAGTTTGCAGCCTGGTACGATAGCGATGAACTGATTGGTTCGGGTGTGATTGTCTGATTCCAAAATCCAGAGAATACAGTTTTTTATAATTGCCTTTTTACTTTGTACTTTTGCCTTCATTATTTTGCCTTATCTTTAAAGGCTAAAACCATAATTTATGATCAGATCAATGACTGGATTCGGGAAAACCGAATTTGAAGCTGGAACTAAAAAAATTACCCTCGAAATAAAGTCGCTTAACAGCAAACAACTTGATATTAATACCCGGATACCAGCCTTGTACCGCGAAAAGGATCTGGAAATCCGCCGGTTGATATCGGAAATGCTTATTCGTGGTAAAGTTGATTTTGCGCTCTATCTCGACAATCTTGGTACAGAAAGTGCAACCCGTATCAATTCGGCAATTATAAAAGATTACTTCAATCAGATAAAAGATGTTCACCAGGACTTGGGGTTGGAAATAAATGAAAACATCATGCAGTCGATCCTGCGTTTGCCCGACACGGTGAAAACAGTTTATGATACGCTCGATGAAAGCGAGTGGCTGATTGTTCGCGAAAATCTGGTCAAAACGCTCGACGAGCTCAACCGGTTCCGCGATCAGGAGGGAGTGGCATTGAGAGCCGATATTGAGGGAAATATTCAGAATATACTGGATTTGCTGAGTCAGGTGGAACCATTTGAAAATCAGCGGATGGAGAATGTGAAAACTAAAATTAGGGAAAGTCTTGATTCACTTCAGCTGAATGGCAATGTTGATAAAAACCGCTTCGAACAGGAGTTAATTTACTATATGGAGAAGCTGGACATTAATGAAGAGAAAGTGAGGCTTGCCAATCACTGCAGCTATTTTACTGAAACTATGAACGGCGAAGAACCGGCAGGCAGAAAGCTGGGGTTCATTGCACAGGAAATTGGCCGTGAAATTAATACCCTTGGCTCAAAGGCAAACGAGAGCAACCTGCAACGCATTGTTGTTCAGATGAAAGATAATCTGGAGAAAATCAAAGAACA
>JAJZSZ010000401.1 GCA_021849365.1 Bacteroidota bacterium
GGAGAGCATCACCGTTTTATTGGTGCTGATTGTTCGGATCAAATGACGGATTTCTTCGAGCTGATTGGGATCAAGCCCCGTAGTTGGTTCGTCGAGTATCAGTACTGCCGGATCGTGAATCAGCGCTTGAGCAAGACCTACGCGTTGGCGGTAACCTTTCGAGAGTGACCCGATTTTTTTGTGCTGCTCAGCTTTAAGTCCGGTTAACTCAATCATTTTCAGAACCTGTTCTTTTTTGTTCTGAAGCTGATAAAATCCGGCGACCATTTCGAGGTATTCCCTCACATACAGGTCGGTATAAAGCGGATTGTTTTCAGGTAAATAACCAATCTGCGAACGAATCGAAACATTTTTTGTTTCAACTGGTTCGCCGTTAATGGTAACGATTCCTTCGTCGGCAGCCAGATAGCCGGTAATAATTTTCATCATGGTTGACTTTCCAGCTCCGTTTGGCCCTAAAAAACCAATCAGCTCACCGGTTCCAATCTCAAACGAAACCTTATCAAGAGCTTTTTGACTTCCGTAGAACTTACTTACCTGCGCTATTTTGATGGTCATTTTATCTCGATTTTGTTCGTTCAAAAGTAAAGATTTCTGCTGATTACTGTACTTTCAGCCTCGAGAATTGGGTTTCGAAGGATTTTCCGGAGAGGTTAAATATTTTAAAGTTTAAGATTTAGAATGCCCCTGCCCGTTTTTTTTGACTTTATACTCCCTAATATAGGCTTTCGCCTTTCGTTTTTATTAACTTTAAATTAAATTTGTCGCCCACCAACACATCGGGTCATAAATGAAGGATCAGAACTTTAACTACATAGAGGATTTGACGAGGTATCAGCGGCAGAAAACGTCGTTGGTAAAGATAGGAGATGTATTGCTTGGAGATCAAAATCCAATCCGGATTCAGTCGATGACTGATACGGATACCAGCGATACCGAATCGACTGTTGAGCAAATCATTCGCATCATAAAGGCTGGTGCTGATATAGTTAGGGTTACTGTTCGCGGGGTTGCCGATGCTGAGAATCTTCAAAATATTAAGAGAGAACTGGTAGCCCGGGGATATGAAAATCCATTGGTTGCCGACATCCATTTTAACCCACATTTAGCCGAGATTGCCGCAAGATATGTTTCTAAAGTACGTATCAATCCCGGTAATTTTTATGACAAAAGAGCACGTTTTGAGCACCACATCTATACTGATCCAGAATACAAGAGCGAACTTCAGAAAATCGAAGAACAATTTGTTCCTTTTCTGAAGATACTGAAAGAAACCAATACAGCCCTTCGTATCGGTGCTAACCAGGGATCGTTGTCCGACCGGATTATGAGCCGCTACGGCGATACGCCCGCCGGAATTGTAGAGTCGGTTATGGAATTCCTGCGAATTTGTCAGAAACAGGATTTTGCCAATGTGGTTATTTCCATAAAATCGAGTAATACACGGACGATGGTTTACACCGTCAGGTTGCTGAGCTATAAAATGCGGCTTGAAGAGATGAGTTATCCGCTTCATCTGGGAGTTACCGAGGCTGGCGAAGGTGAGGATGGCCGTATTAAATCCGCTGTCGGGATTGGTGCTTTGCTTGCCGATGGTATTGGTGATACCATTCGCGTTTCGTTGACTGAGGCCCCGGAAAATGAAATTTCGGTTGCCCGCAAGTTGATCAATCACATTGAAACATATAAAAACCATAAGCCAATAACTGCTCCGCTTTTTGCGCAGATCAATCCGTTTGAATACGAAAGGCGTTCGGTTCGTCCGGTTTTACGCATGGGCGATAAAAACGTGCCAGTTGTAATGGCCGATCTTCGGGGGCGCACACTTTCCGAAATTCTTCCTTTACGAGGGAAACAAATTCCGGAGTATTTCTTTAATGGCAACGAAGTTCTTGATCTGGAAGGCAATTCCTATCCGGTTTTGACGCTGGAAGAATACCTTTTTGGTGGCTCGCATTGGGGACAAACCAAGTTCATTCGCACAAACAAGGAAGAGTTTGACCATTTCATGAATGAAAATCCGGAGATTATCACCAAGCTGAAACAGACCCGGAAAACAGTGCTGATTCTGGAAAGTTTTAACCGGAATCCGTTTGCCGATCTTCGGGCATTCTTTATGACTCTGGAATCGCACATTTGGAAAGTGCCGGTAATTATCTTTAGAAAATATAACGAACGTTATCTCGAAAATCTCCAGATAAAAGCAGCTGCTGATTTGGGTGGTTTATTGATTGACGGTTATGGTGATGGAATTTGCATCACCAACGAATCGGAACAAATTACATTTACCGATCTGAAAGACCTGAGTTTTTCAATTCTCCAGGCCAGCCGTATGCGGTTGACCAAAACCGAATTTATCTCGTGCCCCGGATGTGGAAGAACCTTGTTCGACCTGCACGAAACCACCTTGAAAATTAAAGCACACTTCAACCACCTCGACCACTTGAAAATTGGTGTAATGGGCTGTGTGGTTAACGGTCCTGGAGAAATGGGTGATGTCGATTATGGTTTTGTTGGAGCCGGCCCGGGAAATGTAAACCTATACAAAGGTCAGCAATTAATTAAACGGCATATCCCGTTTGAGTTAGCAGTTGAAGAGCTCGAAGCGCTCATTCGTGAAAACGGTGACTGGAAAGACCGCGAAGTATAGAACACTTGCGCATAATTGAGTTTTTTACAGATATTCCCTAAATATTTCTTCTACTTTTTGTCCTGGTTCGAGCCAATACCCTTTTAGTCCGCAGGCAATAGCGCTTTCAACATTTGGGAGAGAGTCATCGATGAATAACGATTCTTCCGGATTGATTCCTGAAAGCCGGATGATTTCCTGAAAAGATTCAGGCGATGGTTTCCGGTAGCCAATCTCGTTGGAATAAAAATCCTGTTCGAAAAGTGCTGAAACTTCGAATCCATGCTGATTCCTAAAGTTGGAATGAAATCTTTCGACATGGATAGCATTCGTATTACTAAAAAGGTAGATACCGAAATCCTTCCGGAGGCTTTTCAGCAACTCAACCCGGATTGTTGGAAAATCGAGTAACATGGCAGTCCATGCATCATCAACTTGTTGGTAAGAAACCCGAAGAGGAAGAAGGGCAAGCACTCCTTCACGAAATTCGTCCGGAGTAATTTTGCCTTGCTCCATCATATAAAAAATATCGTGATCGTAGGTAAGACCTTTGTCTCCAACCAATTGTTCCATGCCAAGTTTACCAAAAGCATCAATCGTTTTCATCGGATCGATGTTTAGTAAAACTCCTCCAAGATCGAAAATGATGTTGCGGATTCCTTTTAACATTTCCATGTCATTTATTTTATGGTGCACAAAAGTCAGAAAAAAATTGGAATTTAAAAGAGCACCAAAAAAGTGCACGCTGCGGTGTCTAAGTCCGTCGAAGGCAAAGATCAGATACTTATCTTTGAGCGACGAATGAATACTTGAAATAATGGAAAATCCGCAGACAATAGGATATAACAAAGAAAATGGCTGGGTTGAAACGATCGATCAGCGCTATCTGCCTTTTCAAAACCTGACTGTTCAACTTAAAACCCTTGCAGAGGCCCGATCTGCAATAACAGATATGGTGGTGCGCGGAGCTCCTTTGATTGGGGTTACTGCAGCCTACGGAATGTATCTGGCAGCAGTGAATTTCTCAGGAGTGGACTTTATTGCTGAAATGAAGCAAGCGGCCGATTGGCTGAAGTCGTCGCGACCGACTGCAGTGAATCTGGCTTTTGCCGTTGACGAAGCATTTTCAGTAATTTCACACAAACTATCTGTTTCCGAAAATACCATGCTGCTGCTTGAATATGCCGAATCGCTTAAACAGCGCGAGATTCAATTCAGTAAAAATATTGGGCTTCACGGACTGGAACTGATTAAATCGATCTATGAAAATAAAAATGGAGAGCCGGTTCAAATCCTGACTCATTGCAATGCCGGTCGATTGGCCTGTGTGGAGTTGGGTACAGCAACTGCGCCAATCTATCTGGCTCATCAGGCAGGTATCCCGGTGCATGTTTGGGTTGATGAAACTCGTCCGCGGAATCAGGGAGCCAGACTGACGGCCTGGGAACTGGGAGAAGCTGGTATTCCGCATACCGTTATTCCGGATAATACCGGCGGACACCTGATGCAACACCGAATGGTTGACCT
>JAJZSZ010000033.1 GCA_021849365.1 Bacteroidota bacterium
GGAGCCATTCCAGAAACTGTTTAACCAGGGAATGATCCTTGCTTTTGCCTACCAAACCGCAACCGGAGCTAAAGTGACCAGCGATTTGGTGGAAGAAAAAGACGGCAAATATTTCCACACCGAAACTGGCGAAGAGTTGACCCAGATTGTGGCCAAAATGTCGAAATCGCTGAAGAACGTGGTGAACCCCGACGATGTGGTGAAAAGCTTCGGCGCCGATTCGCTGCGTTTGTACGAAATGTTCATGGGTCCGCTGGAAGACACCAAACCTTGGGCCGAAAATGGAGTGAAAGGGGTTTTCAACTTCCTGAACCGCGTTTCGCGTTTCTTCGGAAACCCTGAAAACATTGTGGATGCCGCCGACGATAAAGAAACATTGAAGCTGTTGCACCAAACCATCAGCAAAGTGGCGTTCGATATTGAAAATATGAAGTTCAATACCGGTATTTCGGCTTTGATGATTTTCAACAACCTGGCACTGAAAAAAGGCAAAGTAAGCAAACAGACCGCCGAAACATTCGTGAAGTTGCTGGCTCCGTATGCGCCGCACCTTGCCGAAGAATTGTGGCAAATGTATGGCAACACCGATACTTTGGCTTATGCGCCGTGGCCTGCTGTTGATCCGGCCATGCTGACCGAAGACGAATTTGAATACCCGATTTCATTCAACGGGAAAGTTCGTTTCAAGCTGGCTTTTGCAGTTGGTACACCCAATGCCGAAATTGAAGCGGCAGTGCTGGCCAACGAGAATTCACAAAAATGGTTGGAAGGCAAAAACCCTAAAAAAATTATTGTGGTCCCCAATAAAATAGTGAATGTTGTAATTTAAGGCATATTTTTTCTTAAAATATAAAAAGCGTGGGGTATCTACCCTGCGCTTTTTTGTTTTTTAATACTTTCTGTACCTAATTTAAACTTATCAGTTTCACTTTTTAGCCCTTCTCATCATCAATTTTGACCAATTTTTAATAAAAACCATGCATTTTTCATTTTACCCTTAATATTTTTGAGCCTTTTTCTGAAATAATTGTAAATTTTTAATCAATTGGGTATTTTTTCAAACCCACATTTCTTTTTTTATATATTTTTGTTATGTGCTTATTGCAAAAATGAGATTAACTAAAAAAATAATAATAACTCTTAAAATTTTTTAATTATGGCACAGTTTAGATTTAGAGCCCTGGAAGAAGTTCTGACCAGAAAACCTATCGAGGTTAAACGCGAAGAAAATCTGGTTTCTGATTTTTATGGTATGAACGTTTTCGATCGTCCGAAAATGAAAAAATACCTGTCGAAAGAAGCATACAAGGCAGTTATTGATGCTATTGATAATGGAACACCTGTTGATCGCAAAATGGCCGATCAGGTTGCTCAGGGCATGAAATCGTGGGCATTGGAAAACGGTGCCACTCACATTACTCACTGGTTCCATCCGTTAACCGATGGTACTGCAGAAAAACATGATGCATTCGTAATTCATGGCGAAAATGGTGGAGTTGTTGAATCGTTATCAGGATCAATGCTTTCGCAGCAGGAACCTGATGCTTCATCATTCCCAAGCGGCGGTATTCGTGCAACATTCGAAGCTCGTGGTTATACTGCATGGGATCCTTCATCGCCTGCATTCATTGTTGACAATACATTGACAATTCCAACTATATTTATTTCGTACACAGGAGAATCGCTCGACTATAAAACCCCATTATTGAAAGCTATTGCTGCTGTTGACAAAGCTGCTACTGAAGTTTGCCAGTATTTTGATAAAAACGTTACCAAAGTTAACGCTAACCTCGGATGGGAACAGGAATATTTCCTTGTTGACGAAGCTTTATTTATGGCTCGCCCTGACCTGATGTTGACTGGCCGTACCCTGATGGGACATTCGGCTTCAAAAGATCAGCAGTTGGAAGACCACTATTTCAGTTCAATCCCAACCCGCGTTTTCCGTTTCATGGAAGACCTGGAAAACGAAGCATATAAATTAGGTATTCCGGTAAAAACCCGCCACAACGAGGTAGCTCCAAACCAGTTTGAAGTTGCTCCAATCTACGAAGAACTGAACCTGGCCAACGACCACAACCAGATGATCATGGACCTCATGAAAAAGATCGCCCGTCGTCACAACTTCGCCGTTCTTTTCCATGAAAAACCATTCTCCGGAATCAACGGTTCTGGAAAACACAACAACTGGTCGTTATCAACTGATACCGGCGTTAACCTTTACAGCCCTGGTAAAAATCCAAAATCAAACCTGCAGTTCCTTACTTTCGTTATCAACACACTAAAGGCTTTGCACGTTAATCAGGATATGTTGCGTGCCAGCATCCTTACCGCTCCAAACACTCACCGTTTGGGCGCAAACGAAGCTCCGCCTGCAATCATCTCAGCTTTCCTTGGTGCCGAAGTAACCAAAATGCTCGACATGATGGAAGAAGCTGTTGTTGACCGCAAAATGACTCCGGACGAAAAAACTGCGTTGAAACTCGATATTGGCCGTATTCCTGAAATCATTTTGGACAACACCGACCGTAACCGTACTTCGCCATTCGCTTTCACCGGTAACCGTTTTGAGTTCCGTGCTGTAGGTTCATCGGCAAACTGTGCATCTGCAATGATCGCATTGAATACTGCTGTTGCAGACCAGCTTGTTAAATTTAAAATCGAGGTTGATGCCTTGGTTGAATCTGGAGTTAAAAAAGACGAAGCTATCTTCCAGGTACTGAAAAAACTGATCATCGAATCGAAAGCTATTCGTTTCGACGGCAATGGATATAGCGACGAATGGAAAGCTGAAGCTGCAAAACGTGGATTGACTAACATCACCAGCGTTCCAACTGCATTGGAAGCTCTTGAAGTTCCACGCGTAGTTGAAATGTACGAAAAAGCAGGTGTATTAACACACCGCGAAATTGAAAGCCGTATCGAAGTTGAACTGGAAAAATACACCAAGAAAATTCAGATCGAAGCTCGCGTATTGGGCGACTTAGCAATGAACCACATTATCCCGACAGCTATAAAATATCAGACATCATTACTCGAAAACATTAAAAATGTAAAAGAAGTGTTTGGTGCTGAATATGTTGAAACTGTTGCCGAAGGTCGTTTGGAACTGATCAAGGAAATTGGTGGTCACATTACAGCCATCAAAGCAAAAGTAAACGATATGGTTGAAGCCCGTAAAGTTGCCAACGTAATCGAATCAGCTAAAGAAAAAGCTGTGGCTTACGAAAGTCAGGTTAGACCATACCTTGATGATATCCGTTACCACATCGATAAACTTGAATTGATCGTTGATAACGAATTGTGGCCATTGCCAAAATACAGAGAATTACTATTCGTAAGATAGTTTAGTGTTACGTGTTTATAAAAATCAAGGCTTCCAGAATAAATCCGGAAGCCTTTTTATTTTCATAAGCAGCACAACTTCCACAATTCAAATAATAATTAGGCTTCCGAATACTTTAAATAAACCTTTTCCGTTTTTCCAGAATGGATTTAAATTGGTTATTTTTACCGCCAAACGTTTAAGATCACATGAAGATACCGGCTTTCAACAAAATATTACTTATCCTGTTGGTTATTTTACTGGGCTCCTGCTCAGCCCGCAAATACATGAAAAGCGCAGCAACTTCATATGAAATAGGCGAATATTACAGCTCCATCGAAAAATACAGGAAAGCTTACCGCAGCCCCAAACTCAGAAAAGAAAAAGCCGATATTGCTTTTCGGGTTGCCGAATCGTATTACCACATCAGCGATTTTGCCAAAGCATTAGTTTGGTATAAAAATGCCATCAAACAAAAAAATTCGGAACCGCTATGCATGCTTCATTACGCCGATTGCCTGAAAGCAACACAAAAATATGAAGATGCATTGGTTTGGTATCAGACCTACCTGGGAGTTAAGCCAGATGATCAATATGCAAAGAACGGCGTTGAAGCTTGTAAGGAAGCCCAAAGCTGGCTCGACAAACCAACCCGGTACATGGTTACTGTTGTGAAAGAACTGAATTCGAAAGACAATGATTACTGCCCTGTATTTGCAGGCAGCCGCGATAATGAAGTCATTCTGACATCGACACGGGAAATAACTACCGGCCGCAGAAAAAGCAATATTACCGGTACACGATATGCCGATTTATTCACCAGTAAATTCGAAATTCAGAAGCAAAAATGGGAAACGCCCAAATTGCTTGAAGAAAATCAGGTTATAAATACAACAAACGACGAGGGCGCCGCAACACTTTCAGACCGTGGCGACTTAATGATTTTTACCCGTTGCCGGTACGATAAATCGAAAGATCTGGGAACTGAGTTGCTGGTAGCTAATCAGTCGAGAGGCGACTGGTCGGAACCTACTTTACTCGAGCTGGTTGGCGACAGTCTGATTGCTGCCCACCCTTCGCTCAGTTCTGACGGAACGACCCTCTATTTTGTGTCTGACCGACCTGGCGGATACGGCGGAAAAGACATTTGGATGGCCAAAGGCAAAGGCAACTCATTCGATAAACCTGTAAATCTCGGTCCTGAAATCAATACACCCGGCGACGAAATGTTCCCCTGCATCCGTGAAAACGGCGAATTGTATTTCTCATCCAATTACCTTCCAGGGCTTGGTGGACTTGATATTTTCAAGGCAGCGAAAGACGAAAAAGGCAAATGGGAAGTGGAGAACATGAAAGCTCCGATCAACTCACCGGGTGACGATTTTGGAATAACTTTTAGCAAAGGTGAAATTGACAAAGGTTTATTTTCTTCGAATCGCAAAGGCTCGAAAAGCGACGACATTTATTCGTTTTACCTGCCACCAAAAATATTTAATGCTTCCGGAGAAATATTCAACAAAGAAACCAACCAGAAAATCGACGGGGCAATGGTTCGGATTATTGGAACCGACGGAACAAACCTGAAAGTTCGGGCCAATGGCGGACGCTTCCAATACAAACTGAAGCCTGAAACCGAATATGTTTTGGCTGCCTTCAAAGATGGCTACCTGAACGACAAAGCACGACTTTCAACGATTGGACTGGAAGACAGCAAAGACTATAAATTTATCTTTAAACTTGCACCAACCGACCAGCCAATTAAAATCAACAATATCAACTATGCCTTCGGAAGTTACGAGATTACCGAAGGATCAAAAGCATCGCTCGATTCATTGGTCCAGCTACTGATACTGAATCCGACCATCAAAATCGAATTAATGGCACACACCGACTTTGTGGGTAGCGATCAGTTTAACTCCGAACTGTCGCAAAAACGCGCACAATCAGCAGTCGATTATATTATTTCGAAAGGTATAACAGCCTCGCGCCTGGTTGCCAAAGGCTACGGCGAAACCTGGCCAAAGAAAGTAACCCGCGAAATTGCCAAACAATACGACTGGCTGAAACGCGGTGACGAACTTACCGAAGAATTTATATTGAAACTCCCGCCTGACCAGCAGGAAATTGCCAAAGCCATCAACCGGCGAACTGAATTCAGGGTGCTAAGTAACGACTTCCACGAATAATTTCGTCGGTGCAAAACTTCAGGACAGTACATTAACTATCAGCAACTTGACCAACAAACTGACCAACAAGCTATAAGTTACGTTGATCATGGTTCCGGCCAGAAAGAACATGCTGTTTTTGGCAATGTCTTCTTTGCGGATAATTGTTTTTGCGGTGAAAATAATAGCAAGAGCGGTGTAGGATCCGGTAAGAACCATTAAATAAATGATCAGGTTTTCGCATTTGCCAATGATCAATCCGGTTGAAATTCGCTCTCTGGCAAGCTTTTCCTCAACAGGATCAGGTTCAGTAGCAGCACCGGATGCCAAATCGGCCAGGTTCTTCTTGTAAATAATGTTCATCACCTTTCGAACGACCGTACCGCTTGTGAACAAAAGCAAAAGGGCACCAGTAACTGCCAATAGCAGAAACCAATGATTAATCAGTATTTCCCTGGTCAATTCCATAAGCAATAATTCTATATAATTTTTCTTCCATCAGGCCCAGGTTTTCAGACTTTATTCCATTAAGTGTTTTCGAAACATATTGCTGCGATTTGTTGATTTCCCGAGCAATTTCAACCTGTGATTTCCCGGCTTTATTCTGGCTGTAAATCTCCATCTGACTTCTCGTAAACACACTTCTCATCGAAATAAAAGCATTCAGAATTATTGAAACCGAATCGAGCAAAATAGCCTGATCATCCAAAATAATTTCAACATATAACTTTGTCTTTTTCAGTCTGATCATCCCGTCAGCCAGCAGCGCAAATTCCTTATTATCCATTTCATGTACAGGCCTGTCGGTATATACATCTTCAAAACCAGTCAGTACAAACCTTTGTTCATACGGATGTAAAAGTTCCTGAACCTTAATGACCGCCTTTGCCGCAAACTCCCAATTAGGAGCAATGATCATGAACTCGTCCAGCCCCTTCCAAATGGAAAAAATCCCATATTCCTTATTTTCGCTGAAGAAATTCCTCAGCTGATTTATTTTAAATTCCAAATCATCTCTCGACTGTATTTCCCGGGAATCAATTACATCAATATAAATTCCAACACCTTTCATGCTTTAGCTCATTTATCGTGTTATATAGTTGTAAATTTGATTTACAACTTAATTTAGTTGTAAATATACAAAACAACCACCAATAATTTCATCAATTCTGTATTCAAATCTTGACCAAAATATATAATCAAGGTATAATTCATTTATCTTTAGATTAATTGAACAACAGAGAAGTGATTGTATAAAATCCGGGCTACTCTTATTTCCTCAAAAATATTACCTTTGCACCCGAAAATTGATCCGGAAATTCAAATTGTATGTCAGCAGATAACAGGTATATGGCGCGTGGGGTGTCGGCTTCGAAAGAAGACGTGCACAACGCCATTCAAAATATCGACAAAGGCTTGTATCCAAAGGCTTTTTGTAAAATCATTCCCGATATTTTGGGCGGCGATCCCGAATGGTGCAACATCATGCACGCCGACGGCGCCGGGACCAAATCGTCGCTGGCTTATATGTACTGGAAAGAAACCGGCGACCTATCGGTTTGGAAAGGCATTGCGCAGGATGCACTGATTATGAACATCGACGACTTGCTTTGCGTGGGTGCAACCGACAATATTTTGCTATCGTCAACCATTGGCCGGAACAAGAACAAAATTCCCGGCGAAGTAATTGCAGCCATCATCAACGGAACCGACGAACTTTGCGCCGAACTGCGCAGCATGGGCGTGAATGTTTACCCAACTGGCGGCGAAACAGCCGACGTAGGCGACGTGGTGCGCACCATCATTGTTGATTCGACCGTAACCTGCCGCATGAAACGCGCCGATGTAATTTCGGCGGATAACATTCAGGCTGGCGATGTGATTGTAGGTTTGGCTTCATTCGGGCAAGCCACCTACGAAAAAGAATACAATGGCGGCATGGGCAGCAATGGTCTGACTTCGGCCCGCCACGATGTATTTGCCAACTACCTGGCACAAAAATATCCTGAAAGTTTCGATCCTGAAGTTCCTGCCGATTTGGTGTATTCAGGAACAAAAAAATTGACAGAAGCCATTGAAGGCGTTGGTTTGGATGCCGGGAAACTGGTACTCTCTCCTACGCGCACCTACGCGCCATTTGTAAAAGAATTGCTGGCTCAGTTGCGCCCTGAAATTCACGGAATGATACACTGTTCGGGTGGTGCGCAAACCAAAGTGATGCATTTTGTCGATCAGGTTCATGTGATTAAAGACAAGCTTTTCCCTGTTCCGCCGCTGTTTAAAATGATTCAGGAAGAATCGGGCACCGACTGGAAAGAAATGTACAAGGTTTTCAACATGGGGCACCGTTACGAAGTTTATTTGGCTCCTGAATTCTCAGAACAGGTGATTGCCATTGCCAAAAGTTTCAACATCGACGCCCAAATTGTTGGCCGCGTTGAAACCTTTGAAGGCAAAAAACTGACCATCGAGTCACCTTTCGGCACTTGCGAATATTAGCTACGCTCAATAATTACGGGCAAACTCCGCCCGCGCGTACTTCATTCATAAATAATAAATCACAATATAATGGCAGATTATTCATTACTCGAAAAATACGAAGCAATTCGCTACCGCTTCGAAGAAGTAGGCTCACAAATCACCGACCCCGGTGTAATGAGCGACATGAAACGCTACGTGAAACTGAACCAGGAATACAAACGACTGGAATCGCTGGTTGGGGCATTTAAAGAATATAAAGCGCTGATCGAAAACATCGAAACAGGCAAAGAAATGCTCGATACCGAAACCGATCCGGATTTGCGCGAAATGGCAAAAGAGGAAATCGACAGCAGCGAAGCAATGATTCCGAAAAAGGAACAGGAAATCCGCTTATTGTTGGTTCCAGCCGATCCTGAAGACGGTAAAAATGCCATTCTTGAAATCCGCGCTGGGACCGGTGGAGACGAGGCCAGTTTGTTTGCCGGCGACTTGTTCCGCATGTACTCAAAATTCTGTGAACGCAAAGGCTGGAGATTGGAAGTGACCAACACCAGCGAAGGAACTTCAGGCGGGTACAAGGAAATTGTGGCCAAAGTTTCGGGCGAAGGTGTTTATGGTATCCTGAAATACGAATCGGGCGTTCACCGCGTACAGCGCGTTCCCCAAACCGAAACACAGGGCCGCGTGCACACGTCGGCAGCTACGGTTGCTGTTTTACCCGAAGCCGAAGAATTTGACGTTGACCTGAGAGATGCCGACATCCGCAAAGACACTTACTGTTCGTCGGGACCTGGCGGACAGTCGGTAAACACAACCTATTCGGCCATTCGTTTGACGCACATCCCTACCGGAATTGTGGTTACTTGTCAGGACGAAAAATCGCAGCTGAAAAACTTAGCCAAAGCAATGGTTGAATTGCGTACCCGTATTTACAACATGGAATACCAGAAATACATCGATGCCATTGCTTCGAAACGGAAAACCATGGTTTCAACCGGCGACCGTTCGGCTAAGATCCGTACCTATAACTGGCCGCAGGGACGTATCACCGATCACCGCATCAACCTGACGATTTATAACCTTCAGGCGGTAATCAACGGCGACCTCGACGAAATCATCGAAAAACTGATGGTGGAAGAAAACTCTGAAAGACTGAAAGAAGCAGAAATTTAGTTGCTAGCTTCTGGCAGCCTGCAGCTAGCAGCCAATTGCCAGAAGCCGTGCATATAACAGAATACAAAAATTTGCAAAATGAACCGCGAACAACTTTTTGAACAGATTAAGCAGAAACGCAGCTTTTTATGCGTTGGACTAGATACCGATATCCTGAAAATTCCGGCACACCTGAAAGATACCAGCGACCCGATTTTCGCCTTCAACAAGGAAATCATCGATGCTACTCAGGATTTATGTGTGGCTTATAAACCGAACCTTGCTTTTTACGAAAGTATGGGCGTGGCAGGCTGGATCAGTCTCGAAAAGACGGTGCATTACATCCGCGAAAAATATCCGGAACAATTTATTATTGCTGATGCCAAACGCGGTGATATTGGCAATACGTCCAACCTATATGCCCGCGCATTTTTCGAGCATATGGA
Organism: Bacteroidota bacterium; assembly: GCA_021849365.1. Taxonomy (GTDB): domain Bacteria; phylum Bacteroidota; class Bacteroidia; order Bacteroidales; family Prolixibacteraceae; genus Aquipluma. Next base: position 9,570 of record JAJZSZ010000033.1, read on the forward strand.
TTTTGATGCTGTGACTGTTGCTCCATACATGGGCGAAGATTCGGTAAAACCATTTATGACCTACCTCGATCGCTGGGTGATTTTACTGGCTTTGACGTCAAACAAAGGCGCTGCCGATTTTCAATACCTGAAAAATGATGCAACCGGAGACCAACTGTTCGAATCGGTGCTGAAAACTTCGCAAACCTGGGGAACTACCGACAACATGATGTATGTGGTTGGTGCTACCAAAGCTGAAAAACTGGAAGAAATCCGCGAGATTGTTCCCGATCATTTTCTTCTGGTTCCGGGAGTTGGCGCACAAGGCGGAAGCCTCGAAGAAGTGGCCAAATACGGCATGAACGATATGTGCGGCTTGTTGGTGAACTCATCACGCCAGATTATTTACGCTTCCAACGGCGAAGACTTTGCTGAAAAAGCACGTGCTGAAGCCATGAACGTTCAGGTGGATATGGAAGAATTATTGCTGGAAGCTGATTTGCTGTAAAAAAATAAAGACCTAACTGGTTTTCAAAACCTGTCAGGTTTGACATATTAAAAACTCTGGAAAAACTTCTGAAAGGAAGATTTTCCGGAGTTTTTTGCTTTATATTTATTATTATTTTCAATATCACGCAACCTATTTAAAACTAAACCCATCTAACTGCAAAAAACCAGCAAATGAAGACGATCAACCTAATCTTTTGCATAGGTGTAGTGCTTGCCATATCATCAACAACATCCCTTGCACAAAAACTTTCTTTCGGTGAATACACCGGTATTAACTTCTCTAATTTTCATGGTAACCTGATAACCAACAAATGGGTTCCAAAAGCAGGACCTAACGCCGCTTTATTCGTTGAATACAGCCTGAACCAATCCTTTTCGCTTCAGGCAGAAGCGGGTTATGCGGCGCATTACTACGAAATGAAACCCTATCGCAGCCAGCCAATGTACCCCATTTACTACAACGATGTAATGCATTCCTATTCATCGTCTTCGATCTGGCAACCGGTTTACGAACCCGAAAAATTTGATTTTTCATTTCTGCGTTTTCCGCTGTTAATCAAATATAAAACACCAACAAGATTACAATTAGGAATTGGCGGTGGCATGTTTTATTCCGTTTTACTGAATGACAATCTAACCAAGACTGAAAGAGATGCTGCAGAAAAAGAAGATCGAAGAATTTATCCGCCAACGCACGACTGGGGATATATGTTTTTGGCTGATCTTTCTTATCCTATTACTAAAGATGTTCGGCTTTTCGCTACTGGTAGGTTAACAACTGGGCAAAAGGTATTTATTGAAAGTCTGAAAGGCAAAAATGGAAGTAGCGAAATTGGCTTCGGAATTAAATACACTCCCAAAAGCAAAAAGGAAGGTCTTAAAGAGGTAGAATCAAACGTTCAGGATAGCTCAAAAACGAAATGCTATGTCAGACCAGTCGCAGGGATATTATTAGGATGGAACTCTGCTTCAAAAAAACCTGGCAATTACTCAGCTAATCCGGGCTACACCACCGGACTGGCTTTCGACTACCGGCTGGATAAAACAGTATCCTTACAAACCGGAATACTTTTCGAGCGGAAAGGATATGCATTTGCCGATAGCAGCCTCTATTATCACCGTTTTGCCTACGATAGCAAATACAAAAGAAATAGTGTAGATACAAAAACCAACATTGATTATGTGACTGTTCCGCTGAATTTCAAATTCTCCATTGGAGACTCATTCACTTTCTATCTCGATTTTGGAGTTTATACCGGGTTTAAAGTCAATGCAATATGTCATGGAACTGCTATCCGGGAATACATCAATGCGTCAAGTTATACGGTTGACAAAATAAATATAAACGATGCTGTTGAAGGCTATTTCAAGGATGTTGACTTTGGATATCAAACAGGCTTTGGATTTCAGTTTCCATTCAGGAAGAATATGAAATTTGATCTTGGAATCGTCTATTCGGGTAGCTTTTCTCCAATTATTAAGGCGCCGGAGGAAGGTACAACACCCTACACAAACGATGACCGTTCGTTAAAGAATGGAACTGTCGCTCTGATGTTTGGATTACAAATACCCATTAACCGTTAACCGACAAATCTGAATCAAATGAAACAGTTTACTACCAAATACAGACTAAATAATCTAATTCTTAAATGGGTTAGAACGTCCATCCTGTTGCTTTCAGTTTTGATATTTAATGCTTGTAACACCTATAATGACCCATCAATCGAAACAGTGGTCAGTTATAACGTTAGCTATATGAATCCTAATCAGGTTTCGATTGGCGGCGAATACCTGAAAGACAGTATTTCTGTTCAGGTTTACAATTACAAATCACCCCAAAACATGAGTGGATTTACTGTTGAATTTACCGTTATAAAAGGTGGTGGGAAAGTTGACCAGCAAATAGTTAAAACCAAGGCAACCGGGAAAGCTTCGACCCGCTGGAAATTAGGTTTGGACTCATTCACCCAATTGATTAAAGCCAAAGTCACAAGCCCGGAGGGAGTTATACTACCTGAAACTACTTTAATGGCTCATGGAATACTTCCGAACGCATGGAACGAGGTTGATATTTATCCATTGTCAAATCTTTTTGACCTGGCTGCTGATACGGTAAATCACATCAGCTGGATGATTTCTTCCGGAGGGATTTATAAACGTGGTACCGATTTTCTGGATTGGCAACAATTATATATACCCAAACTGCAATCCGTAAGAGGAATTGAGATAGATAAAAATGGTGTGATTTATGTCGGAACCTGGAATGGCGAGCTGTATAAAAGTACTGATAATGCGCTCACATGGATAAAATGTACAAACCCAATACCCAATCGCCCGTACTCTTTTTATTTCTGGATAACTAATGATGGAGATTTATGGGCAACATCCTATGATACAGGACTGTACCATTCGAACGATGGCGGAAAAACCTGGACCAATCCGGCGAATGGAACCGATAAAAATGATTTCATAACTGGAATATATCGGCTAAAAGATGGCGCGCTCCTTTCGGTATTTGGAACAAGCCAGCAATTAAAGAAGTCAGTGGACAATGGCAAGACCTGGACATCTTTTGAGTTCCCTAAATATGTTGGAGACTTATATGTAACAGAAAAACAAGTGATTATTGTTTCGGATTATACAACTCCATCCAATTTTTACGTGTCTGATGATTTGGGAAAATCCTTCAAGAAAGTCTATACCGTAATGCAGAATTATGCCACAGGGGACCTGAGAACGAACATTCAGAAACTTGGATCCAGCTACTACATAGCTGTACCTGGCACCGGCATACTAAAAACCCAAAATTTTGAGCAATTCGAAACCATTTTCTCAGAACCTAATATCGGCGAAATTTACATCGATCATACAGGAACAATACTGGCCTCTGGCTGGGGTGATAAGTCAAACAGAACATTCGTTTACAACCATAATTAGGAAGTTTAACCTGAAGGTAACTTCCAATTTTGAAGGAGATAAACACCTTAAGCTATCAGGAATGTGAGCTCCGGAAAGCCTTTGAAAGAAGATTTTCCGGAGTTCTTGTTATCCGTGAAACAAAAGCGTAAGCAGCAAATACCGGCAAACCATTCCAATAAAAGTATACAGAACAGCATATTTCACCCGGTATTTCAACATTCCGGCGGCCAACGAAATAATTGGTGACGAAAGAGGCAATAGATTAGATAAAAACAACGCCCAGTTTCCGTATTTCCGAATTTCATCTTCGGCTTTTTCGTACCGTTTGCGTCCAATCAACCGATCGATAATGCGGGCACTAAAGAAATAACCAATCAAATAATCAATAGTTTGCGAAGCCATTGCCGTTGAAACAGCCACCAGATTGAGCATAACGGGATCGTAACCTGTTCTCAGGTAAAAGATGAATGCCAGTTCCATGGGCATCAGAAAAAAGAAAAACAGGTACCCGAAGAAATTAACGATAGCAAACGAATACAAGCTCTTCTCGCCAGCTTCGTATATGTCACGGCCAATGGTAAGCGAACAAATTACCGCCATCGCAAAAATCAAAAACAACAGGACTGATAATCTTCGGTAATCAATATGCGGGTGTAGGTCTCTCATAAGAAAAGGCATGGTAATATTCAAATTTAGCAATCATTTTGAGAATGTCAGAAAATAAAGCCAAATTGCATGAAAGACTTTCGATACAGACCTAAAATTCAAACTAAATGAAATACACCGCATTAGCCACACTAATTCTTATTTTCCTGAATGCCTGCCAGACAAAAAAAAGTGAATACCTGAAAATTTCGGGTTTTGCACAAGGCACAAGCTATCATATTACTTATGAAAATTCGAAAAACGAAGATTATACTGATGCTATTGACTCAATACTGAAAGCTTTCGATAAATCGTGTTCGATGTACGACTCAACTTCCATAATTTCGCGCATCAACGACAACGACCCATCAGTTGAAGCCGACGACTGGTTTATTGATGTTTTCAAAAAATCGGCTGAAGTCAGCACACTTTCCGATGGAGCTTTGGATATTACAGTTGGGCCGGTGGTTCGCGCCTGGGGTTTTGGCACACAACCCATGGCTAAGCACGGTAAGGCGTATATCGACAGTTTATTGCAATACGTTGGAATGGACAAAGTGAAACTTGAAGGCCGCAAAATCATAAAAAAAATGCCGGGAGTCTCACTCGACGTAAATGCTGTTGCACAAGGCTATTCGGTTGATGTACTCGCCAAATTTTTCGACGAAAAAGGCATCAAGAATTACCTGGTTGAAATTGGAGGCGAAGTGCGCGGCAAAGGAACAAATGCCAAAAACTCACTTTGGCGAGTTGGAATTGACCGCCCATCAGACGATAATATTATTCCGGGAGGTCAGCTCCAGGCGATTATCGAGATTAACAACAAATCGCTGACAACGGCAGGAAACTATCGCAAATTTTTTGTCGAAAACGGGGTGAAATACGGACATACCATCGATCCAAAAACCGGCTGCCCTGCTAAAAACACCCTGCTTAGCGCCACTGTTGTTGCCGACGATGCGGTTACAGCCGACGCATGGGACACTGCATTCATGGTTCTGGGCCTCGAAAAAAGTAAAGAGCTCCTGAAAAAACTTCCCGGCATTGAAGTCTATTTCATTTACAGCAACGAAAAAGGAGAATACGAAATTTTCTGCTCCGAAGGATTAAAGAAAATGATTTCAGAACAGAAATAACCTGTTATTGAAGGCTTTCACGAATCAAATCGGGACGATTGGTGGTAATGGCCGTAACGCCAAGCTGTACCAATCGTTTGGCTTCCTGCAGATCATCAACCGTCCATGCAAGTACTTCCAGCCCTAAATCCTTAGCCTTTTTAACGGTTCCTTCGTCTATAATTCTGTTATTCAGATTGACGCCCTCCAATCGATTTTTGGCTACCTCAGGTAATTTAGCCTGAACATCAGCAGCCGAACTGCTAAGCCAGTAACAGGCGTTCTTCGGAAACATCTTCTTGGCAATCAAAATGTTCTGCCAGTCGAATGCAATAAAGATCAACTGTTTCTTCTTTTTGCATTTGCTGACGACTTCTTTTAGCACCGGAAAGACCTCGGGGCCACATTTGATCTCGATGACAATCTTTTTTCCTTTGGGTGCTGTTGCAATTATTTCTTCAAGAAAAGGAATTTTTTCGCCTTTGTATTTCTGATCTTTCCACGATCCGGCATCAAGGTTTCTCAGTACATCCGAATTTGTTTCCGGGAATTTATAGGTTTCGCCCGTGGTACGTTTGGTTGTACCATCGTGCATTACCATTATACGATTGTCTTTGCTGAGATAGATATCGCACTCAACAGCATCAGCATTCTGCTCCCAGGCCAGTTTGGCCGAGGCCACAGTATTTTCAGGAGCTGTAAACGACGAACCGCGGTGGGCAATAATGGTAGGCTGTGCTTTCACTGCAAAACAAGAAAGAGCAATTAGTAAAACAGAAAACAGGTACTTCATTTTATCAAATTTAGTTGGTTGGCCGAAGATACAAAATACCTACATCGTTTAAAATTCTCAGCCCAATTGTATTTGTTAGTCGCGACAATTCACGCCCGGAGGCATTCAATAAAACCACCCAATTTCGATGTTAACAACTGATCCTCAACCAAAAGAACCGATAGGAAATCATTCAGGGAGAATATTTAAACACAATTCTTTTTTAACTTCGAAATGACTATTTTTGCCTCGGTTAAAACCAAAATCAAAAAGATTCGAGTTAGAAATAGATATTTATCTTCCATATAATGTTTACATACGTCTCCCGCTTTATACTTAAACACCGTACAATAATTATTGTCGTTCTTGCTTTACTCACCCTATTTATGGGCTATAAAGGAAGAGATGTGAAATTATCGTACGAAAACTCTTCACTTCTTCCTGAAAAAGACAGCACAAGAATCGAATATCAAAACTTTAAAAATCGATTTGGCGAAGATGGGAACGTAATTGTTATTGGTACTGTTAATCCGAATTTATTCCAGCTTGAGCAATTTAATGCATGGAGTGATCTGGGAAACGAAATCCGCAAAGTAGATGGTGTTCAGGAAGTTTTAACCATTAGCCGCGCTATCGACTTGGTTAAGAACGAAGAAACACATCAGTTCAGCATAGTTCCGGTGGTTTCCAAAAGACCAACCACGCAGGCCGAAACTGATAGCCTTAAAAACAAAATACTTGGTCTGAAATTTTACGAAGGATTGCTGTATAATCCTGAAACAAAGGCCACCCTGATGACCGTTACCCTCGACAAGAAAAAGCTAAACGACATCAGCAGGATTGCCATTATCAACAGCATTACCCAGGCTGTTGATGCCTACAAAGCGAAAAACAACGTCGAAATTCACTGTTCCGGGATGCCATACATCCGAACGATTATGATGCAAAAGATTAAGCACGAGCTTTTCCTTTTCGTGATCATCAGTATTGTGGTGGCAACCTTTATCATGTTCCTGTTTTTCAGATCGATAAGAGTCATTATCAGCTCATTGCTTATCGTAGGAATCAGCATAATCTGGGTAATGGGAACCCTGGTGCTTTTTGGCTATAAAATCACCATTCTTACGGGCGTAATTCCGTCGCTTATTGTCATCATTGTCATCGAAAACTGTATTTACATTCTGAATAAATATCATTGGGAATACCGCAGTCATGGCAACAAAATGAGGGCATTATCGCAGGTAATTCACCGTATTGGCTTTGCTTCGCTCATGACCAACGCGGCCACAGCGCTTGGTTTTGCCGCTTTCATCCTGGTGCCTAATCAGATGCTGCGTGAATTTGGGGTAATCACTTCCCTCAACATTATGGTTTTGTACATACTCACCATAACATTACTGCCAATCATTTTTAGCTTGCTGGCACCACCTACAGCGAAACACGTTAAGCACCTCGACAACAACTTCTTTGGTGCCGTACTCGATAAAGTGATTTACCTGATCAGCAATCGCCGGAACCTCATTTATGGCATTTCCGCAGTACTGGTAGTGATTGGGTTTGTTGGTTTGGGCATGATGAAAACTTCAGGAAAAGTGGTTGACGATTTGAGATCGGACGACCCGACTTTGGTCGATCTGAAATTTTTCGAACACAACTTTGGCGGTGTGATGCCGTTCGAGATTTCGGTTGACACGAAAAAGCGCAACGGCATTCTGACCTATTCAACCATTCAGAAAATTGACAAACTCCAGAATGTAGTTGGCGAACATGCAGAATTCTCGAAACCGCTTTCGCTGATCGAAGTTTTCAAATTTGCAAGGCAAGCCTATTTTAACGGCGATTCGAGCAAATACTCTCTTCCCAGCTCGATGGAAAAGAATTTCATTTTCGGATATATTCCGCAAAACGTTTCGGGGAAAGACAATACCGGCAATAGCCTGTTGAAATCGTTTGTCGACAGCACGAAGCAAATTACACGTATCAGTTTCCAGATGCGCGACGTGAGCACCAATCACATGGATTCGCTCATGAGCAGTATTTTACCACAAGTCGATTCGATTTTCGACAAAGCAAAATTCGATGTTAAGGTAACCGGCAACAGTGTGGTTTACGCCAAAGGAACCAACTTCCTGATCCGCAACTTACTTGAAAGTGTGGTCATTGCAATTATACTGATTTCGATACTGATGGCATTCCTGTTCGTTTCGTTCCGGATGATTCTGGTGTCGATGGTGCCCAACATTATTCCGCTGGTAATTACAGCCGCAATCATGGGTTTTGCCGGAATTCCGATCAAACCATCAACAATCATCGTATTCAGTATTGCGCTGGGGATCTCGGTTGATAATGCCATCCAGTACCTTTCACGCTACCGTCATGAGCTGAAACAGAACAATGGAGCCATTAAGCTTTCGGCGCTGAATGCCTTGCGCGAAGCCGGTTTCAGTATGATTTATACCAGTATTGTGCTGGTTCTTGGATTCAGCGTATTCATTATTTCCGAATTTGGCGGTACACAGGCTCTTGGAATCCTGATTTCATCGACACTGCTTATTGCCATGTTCTTCAACGTCATGGTTTTACCTTCATTATTACTAACGCTCGACAAACGTCTGGTTAGCAAATCGTTCACCGAGCCATATATTGAAATTTTTGAAGAAAACGAAGCCGAAGACAAGGAACTGGAAGCCGAATTTCCGGAAGAAGACGAAAAGAAAGAATAGCGACGTGGAGATTTAGGATATTCCTTGGGTTGAAGGTTCCGTTATTTGCATCACGAAAAGAAACCTAAACACATAAAATGAAAACCAGCTTACTGACTGCGGCCCTGAGCATTTTTATTGCCTATTCAACATTAGCGCAAGGCTTTAAACTACAGCAAAATCATGAAACGGGCATTTACAAAAGCGGCGAAAAGATACTGGTTACAGCCATTCTCAATCGGAAGACCAACGACTCATTGCTTGTTAAAATCTGGAAGAATAACGATCAGCTTTTCCTTAAATCTGGAATTCTTCCATCGAAAGATACTGTAGAAATTTTGGCAACCACACTCAAAGAACCCTGTTCTCTCCGGATTGAAGTTTCGCAGAAAGAAAATAAACAGCTCATCGGGTTAATCGTCGATCCTTACAAACTTCAACCGGGTACCGAATACCCCCGGAATCTGAAAAAATACTGGGATCAGGAAAAAGCCGCGCTGAAGGCACTTCGCATGGATGTAAAATCGACAAAAGTTGATGCCAAAGAGCCCGGCTTGGTTTGTTTCGATACGGAGATTAATTGCATTGGCCCCAAACCTGCCCGCGGATATTTTGCCAAACCCGAAAATGCAAAAGCAAAATCATTACCAATCGTTCTGTTGGTGCACGCTGCCGGAGTAAAAGGATCATGGTGCCGGTCGGAAATTGCCAACGCAACCAACTACGCAAAAAAGGGAGCACTTTGCTTCGATCTGAATGCTCACGGAATGCTTATCGGCCAACCCGATGAGTATTACAACAACCTCGAATCCGGAGAACTAAAAGATTATTACATCAGAGGATTGGATAGCCGGAACGATTTGTATTTCAGGGGCATGTACCTGCGACTGATTCGTACACTCGACTACCTGACCCAGCAACCGGAATGGGATGGAAAACGAATTGTGGTAATTGGTGAAAGCCAGGGCGGCGGACAGGCATTGGCAGCTGCCGGCCTCGATCAGCGCGTATCGCTCGCCGTAGCCATTGTTCCGGCCATGTGCGACTGGGGTGGAACGCTGATAAACCGAAAAGGTGGCTGGCCTCAGCCTTTCGAGAAAAAAGGAAATAAAGATGAAATGAAAAAGGTTCTCCCGTATTTCGATACGGCTCACCTGCTGAAGTTTTCGAAAGCCACTATTCTTGTTGAAATTGGGCTGGTTGATAATACTTGTCCTTCAACTTCGATTTACGCAGCAATAAATCAGGCCAAAGGGAAAAAACTAATTTACCCGGTAACTTACCGCGAGCACACCTGGCCAACAGCTGAACAACGGGCAACAGATTGGGACAAGAATGTATTTAACCCCAGAAATGACTTTATTGACAATTACCTGAAGTAAAATTCAGAAACTGATTTATTCAATAGCAATTAGTTAAGCTTTTTTCTGTTTGATTTGTTTGTGAAGGGATAAGCTACCCGGTATGTGATTTACCTGCCGGCAATAGTGAAGAAAACTTAACATTAAGTAAAAAGTTCTCAAAAACTAATCACTTGATTAATTTTTTCGCAAATTTGATCCACGGTTCGACCTTATTCTCACCGGCTAGCCACCGGCTCAATAAACAAACCGATTACAGAAACAGAAACAAAACATGCGCAGAAAATTCAGAACAGTTGGCTGTCACTTTTTTGGCAGGTTTCAACTACTTCTTTTATTAATAGTATCGTTTACTGAGGTCTTTTCGCAACCAACCATCGTTCGCGGTAAGGTTACTGATGCTGAAAGCGGGCGTCCCATCCCTTTTGTAACCATTTTATTCAAGAAAACCCCTATTGGAGCCACCACCGATTCGCTTGGAAATTATAAACTTACCAGTAAAATCAAAGTCGATTCTGTTCAGTTTACTACGGTCGGCTATATTGGTAAAACTTACGGAATCAAGCCATTTACGACAAACGAGTTATCGGTTAGCCTGAAGCCCGATCTGATAAAAATATCAGAAGTAACCGTCCAGCCCGACGATGGACCAGTTAGGAAAATATTGAAAGAGATGATCAGCCGAAAAAAAGAGAATAATCCGGCCAAATATCCGCGTTACGCCTACCGGAAATACACCAAATGGGAATACCACCTGAATAATGTTGGCCCTAAAATGATCAATTCGAAGGCATTCAGGAACAACCAATCGGTATTTAAAACCAGCGATGACAGCACCAAATTTCTCCCGATTTATTTCTCGGAGCAGTTGGTGTACAACGAGATTCAACGAAATCCGTGGAAGCAAAAATCCACTGTTTTGGGCGACAAAACTTCAGGAGTTGGCGTACTCGACGATTATGAGATTTCGGGATATACCAGCGCGTTGGACATGGAAGTGAATTTCTACGACAATTACATCAACCTGTTTTCGCAGAATTTTGTGAGCCCGCTGGCCGATAACGGCTGGTTTTACTACAAATATTTCCTCACCGACAGCACCACGCAAAACGGAGTGAAAAACTACCGTATAAAATTTATTCCCCGCCGTGTTGGCGACAAGGTTTTCAAAGGCTACCTGACAACCGAAAACAAAAATTATTCGCTGCTCGACATCGACGGAGAACTTTCGAACACCAGCTATCTGAATTTCCTGAAAAGTATGCGCCTTTCAGGAAGTTACCAACTGGTAGGCGATTCGATTCCTTTTTTCCGCCGAAACCAGATCGACGCCGTATTTAACTATGTACCGCTGAAAAATAATCCTTCGAAAAAGCCGATTAGCTTGTTTTTCACACAGTCGGCTGTTATCGACAGTGTTTCAGTAAATCGACCCGATGAAATAAAACTTGCTGCCGGAAACGGACGTTTCGAAACCATCAAACTTCCGGATGCCAACGAGCGAAATGCTGAGTATTGGGAAAAACACAGGCTGGAAGAACTCAATACACGCGAAAAAATGGTTAGTGCAACCATCGATTCGGTCAGCCAGATTAAGGCCGTCAAGTTTGTTGATAATGTAACGCGTATGTCGATGACCGGTTATTACGACCTGGGAAAATTCGAATTTGGCCCTTATGCCAGCACTATTAATACCAATAAAGTTGAAGGACTGCATATTTTTGCCGGGGCGCGCACCAGCAGCGAAATCAGCACACGATACATGGTATGGGGAGGTTTGGGATACGGCTTCCGGAATAAGAAAGTGAACGGGATTGCTGGTTTCGGTTATAAATTTCCGACTATTCACCGCCAGATTGCCAAAATATCGTACGACGACAAAATTGTGCGTTCGGGCGAAAACGAAAAGATTCTGTTCCTTTACGAAAATGCACTTTCGCCAACCGAAAACAACCTGGTATCTCAAAT
>JAJZSZ010000402.1 GCA_021849365.1 Bacteroidota bacterium
TGACTTTTCTTTTTCGATTTGCCGATATGGATGACCCAATAAAAAAGCAAGGGTGTTGGCATAATGAAGTGGAGCCAACTCTCTTGCTACTTTCACGAGACTTAAAGCCGGAGGAAACCGGAGGCTTAGGGTCGCAGGGACGAAACAACCTATTCTTTTAGTAAAACTTATCTATTCAAAAGTATTCGAATTTATTCAAGAGTAGTCAAAGCTATTTAAAAGCATTCAAGTGTATTCGAAACTATTCAGGTGTATTTAAAACTATTCATATTTGAAGGTACTTTTTATTTGTTTGTAACCTTAGTATCTATCTTATTCAACTTCTTCCGTTATTGTCTTTGGGATTGCATTTGTGGGCGTCTTTTTACGGCTGAATACAGTGTTTAACTCCTTCAACAGGGTATTTAAGACTTCGTCTGCGACCACCAGCTTCTGTTCGGTCAACCTTGAAAGATCATGATGAAACCGGGAGTGGTAAGTTACTTCTTTGAAAAAGTCTGCTCCGCTTAGTTTTTCAAAGAAGTATTCCAGCTTTTCCAATCCGGGGTCTGCATATACGCAAAGTTTCCAGAGGTTAAAGGCGGGTAAATAATTAGGCAGGTAACTAAGTTTTGCATAAACTAGAGTACGGAGTATCCTTAAAACAGATTTGCCGAACAAATCAAAGATCCCTTCGGTATTGTCTCTCTCTGAATGGTTTCGTAATACAAAATACTGTGCGGATAGATTTATTGCCGAACGGTTTAAATATTCCAGGTCGGGGTATTCCGGGATATTATTTTCTTCCCAATGAATCGACGGATGGTTGGGACGGGATTGAAATATGCGGTTTTCAGGCCTCATTATTTTCTTAAAGTACGACTGTTGGTAAAACAAATTGGCTTGTATCCAGCTTAGGCTGTGGCCGATTAAAACAACTGAATATTTTCCTTCAGATTTGGAATTCACAGACTGTTGAATGCGGTTCAGGATTTCGGTGCCAAGACTTTCGCCAATGAGAAGAAGAAAATAGCCTGTATGCTGATTATTTTGAATTTGATGGAATAAATAGATTTCTTCAAGAGGGTATATTTTCACTAGTTGCACGGCTATTTCTGATATCTGGGCATCTGCTTTTCTCGGTTCCATTTGATCAATGAACGATTGTTTGGCAAAGCCGGACTTTAGCATCGACTTTAGCACGGAAAGGCGAGAAAGAACCATTTTATAAAGCTTTTCTTCTGCCTGCGAAAAACTGTCCATAAGTTTATCATTGAGCCGGATTTCATCTCCATCCTCTGCAAAATCATTGGCTTTCTCCAATTCGAAGACCAGGTAATATTCATTCCCATTTTTCGGAACAAATAGACTTTCAATTTCCGGGATGTGTGAGATCAGCTTTTTTATTCGCTGGTGCAGGTTTTCTGATTCAAAGCATCTTCCGTAATAAAGCATTTCAAGGTATTGGATTGTGTGTTCAAAAACAGAAAGGTAGGATGCAAACAGTCCGGTAAGCGAATCCATTTCCTGAAACCGGTTGACCGCGGTTAGCAGGTTCTCCCGATCATGATTGTAAGATAAAGTATATCTTTTGAATCTCTTTTTAAACGAAGTCCAGTCCGTATCTCCCCAATGCTTTGCCGATGAATTCTGGTAGATAATTGCAGATTTTTGACAATACCATCCAAAAAACGGATTCCCGGATCGAAGTTCAGTTTTCATTTTCGATTTACAGGAAATATGAAACCAGATCGGATTTTCGTCTTTGTTATTTCGAATCCATTTTCGGGATTCGATGGTTTCAACATCGCCCGAATCTTTCGCAATAATAACGATGTGAGCAGCCTCCTTTGCAATAGTCGGATAATAAAAGATATAGGCGAGCGGGAATTCGTTGGCTAATTGGTTGAGTTTTCCTGCTAATTGGTCGTTGCTTGGAATCGAAAAATCGGGCCTTATCGCTGTTTTCATGTGCTGTATTCTAGGGGTACAACACAAATTTCCATCCTCCGGATAACGTATTCAATTCTGCAGGAGTGTAAATTATCAATGTCCGGCATGTAAGTTACACCAATACGAAAAACTGTTTTTGACCGATTCCTTACTGCTATAAGCAGTTCGAAGAGTTGCGGAATATCTTTTGTTCCGGGTATTTTACCGAATGTTTGTTGTTAACTTTTGTCTTTTACTTTTTTACCCAAATTTGTTTATCTTTGAATTGATCAAAAAAATAATATGCAGTTATGGAAACTAAAGTACACGAAGGTCGCAATGTAAAAAGGTTTCGTGAAATGCTGGGAATCAAACAGGATGCCCTTGCTTATGCACTCGGGGAAGGTTGGAATCAACAGAAAATTTCTTTGCTCGAACAAAAAGAAACCATCGAACTGCCCTTATTGAAACAGATTTCCGACACTTTGAAGATTCCAGTTGAAGCATTTAAGAACTTTGACGAGGATAAAGCAATAAATATCATTTCCAATACATTTGACAATGGTGCAATTGCCGTGAGTTACACTTCAAACATTAACCCAGTTGATCAGATAATAAAACTACACGAAGAAAAAATTGCCCTTTACGAGCGTATGCTGAAAGAAAAGGACCAGATGATGGATCGACTTGAGAAACTAATTAATGGAAAGTAAGCATTGAAGAGTTTTAAAGTAAAGCTACATCGCTAAAACGACATATTTTCTGAAGCTAATTCAGCCGATGTGCTAAAAAAAGCAATTCATATTCAAGCTAAAACGGAATATTTTGTATCTTTACCTGTGAAAGATAGTTTTTCAATTTGTTGTGGTGAAAAAATCGAGACCAACAAATCCAATAACTCGATAACTGATTGAATTTTAGCCTGATAATATTATTCTACATGCCCTTGTTCTGGGCACTGAAGGAAGTCAATATTGGCTTCCTTTTTTATTTTACTGATTTTCAACCAGAAATTATTTTCAGGAACTAAATTTCCAATATCGACCGGCAACTGACACAAAGATGCTGGCTTTTCTGGTCAATATCTTCGACATAGGTACTCGACCGCATAACACAAAGCGGATCGCGGCAATGAATTAACCCCAAAGTATGACCAAGTTCGTGAATAGCCTCTTTTTTCAACCGGTCTGCCAAAAGATTTTGGTCAGGCAACATCCCGTAACGCTCGTTACTTAACCTGTAAATTGAGGCAATTGCAGTATTTCCACCTAAAAATGCCTGACCAAAAATAAAGGTCAGAATTGGAATAAAAAGATCGACATTAAAAATACCAAGGCTTTTATCAGATTCGGGAAACGACATCGATTGTACCTGCTTTAGCAAGGCATTTCCATCATATTGCCTTCGGGCAGCGTCAAAAAATTCACCCAAATCCAGATGACCATCTCTCATATTGACATGGCACTTATATTCTTCCATTACAGCTTCTGCTGTCTTCTCCAGAATATCTTTGGGGAATTGGCCGAATGAAACCAATGTGATGGTTTGCATATTGATCCGTAAATAATTTGTTTTTTAATAACCGGATACCCGCAGGGAACTCACATAATGAATCTTTATCCGCGTTTGTTAGTTTAATGAATCATGCTCGTTTCACTACGCCATTTTATTGGTCTGTCAGCTTTAAGTCGTATTTCTTGATTTTGTTGTACAACGTCACCCTGTCAACTTTCAGAGCCCTTGCTGTCCGCGAAATATTCCAGTCATATTTGTTCAGAATCTGAAGTATAAACGCTTTTTCAAATTCATCGAGGCTTTCAATCGAATTACTCACAAAGGTCTTCACTTCAGGAAGGTCTTTCAGGGTTATACGTTTCCCGTTTCCAATTACAATTGCGCGCTCAACCATGTTCTCCAGTTCACGAATGTTCCCCGGAAAGTTAAACTCCTGAATCCGGTTTAAAGCGGCAGTATCGATAGTTGCTGGAGGCTTATTCATCGACACGCAATATTTGTTGATGAAGTAATTTACAAGCAACGGTATATCTTCTTTTCGCTCACGCAGAGGCGGAATCTGAATGTTAACCACATTTAACCGGTAGAAAAGGTCTTCCCGGAAAGTTCCCTTTTCAACCATATTTTTTAAGTCTTTGTTAGTAGCACAAATTACCCTGAAATCTGAAGTAATTTCCTTATTTCCACCAACACGCATAAATGTTTTGGTTTCCAAA
>JAJZSZ010000403.1 GCA_021849365.1 Bacteroidota bacterium
CGGTGTATGGATCAGCTACTTTCAGTTTTCCGTCGATGAGATATTGAAAGATGTATTCTTTTTGAGGTTCCAGATTGGCAACTTTTGTCCAGAAGTAGTCACCATCTTTTTTCATCTGGAAATTGTTGTCGGGTAGCCAGCTGTTGAAATCGCCAACTACAAAAATGTGAGTTTTCCCGGGAGCATAAATCGCCAGGGTAGCCGATTGGTCATCGGTATAATTTATTCCGGCCTGAATTCCGGTCGGACGTGGGTCACTGGTCGTAGTTTCGCGAATGCAAACATAAACCGAGTCTTTTTTGATTGTACTGTTTTGTGTCGCCGTGGCTTTTATCCAGTAGTTTCCGGCATTAGCAAGGCTTAAGTTTTGAGTAATGGTATTGGTTGCAGTTTGCCCGGCAATTTCCTGATTATTCTGGTAAAGTTTCAGATCGGCCGGTGAAGTTGCGGAAACCTTAATCTGGAAACTTTCAGATTTTTCGAAAACATTTATTCGCCTGGGCGAAGTTATAGTAATGTGTAACCCTTCGGTATAAACCGTTACGAACAGATCTTTGGTTTGTTTGGTGCCGTCGGCCGAGCGGAATACAAAGTTTAATGAGGTTACCAGCTCCGAAGCTGTTACAGCGTAAAACGTATTGATATCCGGAGTTATAGTCAGTTCGTAGATTCCATTTCCTTTATTGGTGAGCTTTGGCTGTTTTGTATTGTCGCCCCACGATCCGATCACATGTTGCCAATCGCTGCTTCCGGAAATATAAACACCTGTGTGCGCGTATAAATCGCCGGTGAAATAACCCAATCGCGAATCTTTTGAGGAATCAAAAGTTATGGTAACCGATTTGGTATCAATCGGGCTAGCCGGATTGGTTGTGATTTGAGCATGAAGAGACAGGCTTGCAATTAAGAACAGGATAAAGAAGTAATTACCAATGCGTCTCATTTGAAAGTTATTTTAGGAATCTGCGCGTTATGAAGAAATGAATTAAAATACCCTGTCTGATTTTTTAACGTCAGACAGGGTAGAATTATTGATTAGCATTAATCAATAATGAGTTGTGTTACTGAATTGATCCGTCTCCGGTTTTGAAATTCAGGTTCACAGTATGAGACCCGGCAGTAACCGGAACACGAGTCTGATCGCCACCAGTTCCACGGAATACAATCTTTCCATTCAGGATAATGAATTCTGATTGCCACCAATCGGTAAACCAAGGATGCCATGCATAGATTCTTAATTCGTCGGCAGCCAAAGTTTTAGTAATGGTAACTACAGAATTAGCGTTGTCAACAGTAAATAATCCGGCAGGATTTGAAGTGTCCCATGATCCGATTGTATTACCGATCAGGTAAACTTTTGGATCGGCAATTGCTATTTTATTAGCAGTCAGATCAACAACTACCATGTAATATCCTGCAGTTCCGGGAACCGGAATATTGTCGCCACCTTTAGCGAAAATGCCACCAGTTGCGTCTCCGGTTTTTCCAAAGTCGTCTTTCCACGCTTTTTGCGGAGCGAATTTGAAGCCACCCGAAGCATTCATCCAAACTATTTTCCAGAACAAATTTGGATGGTTGAATACCGGAATCATCGGAAGGTCAGTATTGTCCCAACTCCAGTCGCCAACTCCATCGCCAATCATATACAATGCCGATGGATATGCGGCAACAACTTTGTAAGTCATTGCACCCAGATCAACGGTTACTTTGTATTTTCCCGAAGGAGAAGGTGTAGTAATTGCATCTGGGTCGTCGCCTCCGCCAAGGTTAGCTCCTAAAATTCCGGCTGACTGGCCTTTGGCTTGTCCCCACTGTGGCTGCCATGCACCCAGATCCTGAATGAATTTGAGGCTTTTTGACTCAGTAAGATCCAATACACCTTCGTAAACTCCAGGAGTAGAGGTTTGGTCAATTTTAATTGCCTTGGTATTGTCCCATCCGGCAGCAGTTCCATCGCCCAACGCATAAATAGCAGCAGGCAATGCTGCAGTTTTGAATGAAATTTCAGGGCCATAGCCTGTTCCTGCACTGTTAGTGGCGTAAGCACGAACATAATAGGTGGTATTCGCACTCAGACCTTTCATCAAACTTGTGAAGGTACCTGTAGTTGTTCCATCGGTAGTTTTGCTGTCAGTAATCTTCGGACCAGTTTTGGTGCTGTAACATATACCGCGGGCGGTAATACTGGCACCTCCGTTGTTGCTTACGTTACCACCACTCGTGGCGGTGAAACTGGTAATAGCGGTTGCTGAAGCAGTTGCACTAACAGTAGGTATAACTGGCAAAGTTGTAAAAGTGTATTCTTCACCGTAAATAGTGCCTGAACCAACAATTGTAGCGTAGGCGCGGGCATAGTATTTGGTGGCGTAATTTAATCCGGTTAAGTTAACGGTAAAGGTTGCCGATTTTGATGTTCCGGAATAAGCCACTTTACTGTTCGAAATTGTTGGTCCGGTTGCTGTTGCGTAGCAAACACCCTTTTCGCTGAAACCAGCTCCTTCTGCCACGATGAATCCGGTTACAGTTGCCGAATTAGAAGTTACACTTTGTGTTTGAGTTGTTGAAACCCTCGATTCTAACCGAACTTCAGACATTTCCTCGGTACATGCTGAAAAGAATACAGCGGCAAAAAGGACGACGATTATATTATAAATGCATTTTCTTTTCATGAGAAATTATTTTAAACGATTTATGGGACTGGAGTGAAAACAACTTTCATTGGAGTAGTTTCCAAATACAGTTTTATACTATATTTTCCAGGAGCAATATCTTTAATATCCTTACTATCTGTTTTGCCATCATTTTGATACAGATTATTCAGATCGGCACCGGCAGGATTGTAGCCAACGTTTACTTCGGCCCAGCTATTGTGGGTGCGGAATTTAATTCCTCCGGCAGTAACTGTTTTGGTAATATTCCAGGTATGATCGGTGAAATTGTAAACCATTTTGGTATCGTCCGACCATCCTCCAACTGCGTCGCCAATGATGCCGATGGTAACGTCTTTGATGGTCAACTTCATTTTACCTGTGTTGATATCGGCAGACATGGTATATGCACCTGCAGGAAGAGCAATTGCTGGTCCGTTTTCAGTCAGATCGCACGACACCGCATCAGGTGCAAGAACTCCACCGTACTTTTTCCCATCATCAGTATTGGTGAGCTGGAATGCAGTACCATCGGTATAAATCCATCCGGAGTATTGTTTATTGTCACCCGGTGATGTTATTGTTTGGAATCTTCCTGCTGCAGTTAGTGATAATGCAGGCGGGCCATAAGTTTTAACGTCGGCAGTTTTGGTAGCCGAGCTGTAAACATACGAGCCAGTACCGCTGCTTAAAGATAAAACTGATCTGATCCGGAAATCGATTGATGAAACCTGATCAGCAGGGAATTTCTTAAGGAGAATTCCATCCAGATCAGCTACCGTAATTTTCATAGAAATATCCTGTTTGTCGCTCAATATTTGCAACGCATCAGCGAAATTATTTCCTTTTGCGCAGGCTTCAAGATAATAGGTAACCGAGGCCTGAAAACCAGGATTGACAGCAGTTCCAACGAACTCGAGTACATTTAGTCCATTGGCCCTTTTTAAGTTTAAATCGGGCATCGACACTATCGTTGGTGCAGTTGGGTTGTCAAGCAAAACAGCTTTTGTTTCGTCCTTCTCGCATGAAAACAAAAGTCCGATCAACCCAATGAAACTTAGATATATTAATATTTTTTTATTCATTGCTTTAAAATTTAGAAGTTTAATTGTAACCAGGATTTTGTTTTAAAGTTGGATTAGCTCCTAAATCGTTTGAAGGTATCGGATACAGATCGCGGAAACTTTGGGTAGCTGCACCTTCTGCTGCTTTTCCTTTCCAGGGCCACAAATATGAACCGCCTGTAAACTTGCCGAAACGAATCAGGTCGGTACGGCGATGTCCTTCCCAGTAAAGTTCACGTGCACGTTCGTCCAGAATAAAATCCAGTGTTAACTGACCGGCTGTAATATTTCCGTTTGTATTTCCATAAGCTCTCTGACGCAAAGCATTTACATATCCCAATGCAGTGGCTGCATCGCCTGTATTGGCTCCCCTGAGAACTCCTTCGGCATACATCAGGTAAACGTCGGCCAGGCGGAATACAGGATAGA
>JAJZSZ010000404.1 GCA_021849365.1 Bacteroidota bacterium
AATCCGAATTTGCCCCAATTGCCCCAGTTCCACTGTACAACCACGTATCCAATGAGTAGCAAAACCGTTTGGTGCAGAATGTAAAATGGCAAAACAGCCTCGTTCAACGGCTGGCGGTACTTCGATTCACGATTCAGGTATTTCATGCCCATGGCTACGATAAAAATAATCCAGCACCAGGTTACCAAAGCCCCAGTCACTTCCTGAAAGGCATAGAAACTGTACACTTGATTATTCTGGAAGAGTTGTCCGAAAGAGCTTTCTTTCACTGCAAACGAAGCGAAATACATCACTGTCAAAATCAAGCCAATTGCCAACGCCACGAATCTTGATTTCAGGAAGGATTGTTTTAAGCCTTCGTTGTTGGTACACAAAAAACCGAGGAAAAAGAACAGCGCATATTTGGCAAAATCAGCCCAGCTGGTATAATTCGGGAAATGCTTTTTAAGCAAGACACCTGCAATGGCAACCGGAATAAACAGCAGAACAACACCTCCAGGAAATGAGGTCATTCGATTGACTCGGCTCATTATTTTTTCGCCTTTCGTATCAATGTACTTTATCAGGTGATAAAACAGGATAGAGATTAGGAAAAGATGCCCAAGAAACCATAAATGGTAATAGATTGCGTCACTCCAAAGTGTGTCGAACCCCATCGGGTAATTGAAAATTCCTCCGGAAAAGTAGGTTTGCAGAAAATCGAAATATCCGCCCGAAAACTTGTTGTTTCCCAAAGCTTCAACATACTTCTGCGGTGGAATCAGCAATAAAACGCCCATCAGATAAGGCACCAGCAAGCGTAGTGTTTTGCTTTTCAGGAACGAAAAGAATGGTTTGCGCGTGCTGAAAACACCCGAAGCGCCCGAAAGAAAAAAGAATAACGGCATGATCCACAGGTTTACGAATCCAAGAAAAAGCAATACCGATTCGGATTGCTGTGGATTCTTTACGTGCCAGTAAATAGGATCGAAAAAGTGTGAGGTGTGGAAAAAGAAAACGGTTAAAATCGCGAGGATGCGTAACCAGTCGATGTAATAAATTCGTTGCATGGCTTTGAGGATTTAAATGTTTCCGGCAAAGTTGAGGCAAGTTGCCCGTATGCAACGAACGCGAAAGCAAGCGGCGTGTTCTCGCTGGCAAAAACGGTGTGCGCATTCGCAAATAAGTACTCTTTAATTTTCTGAAATACTGTTTGTTCTGAATTCGGAAGGTGTTTGCCCGGCAAACTTCTTAAAGGCTTTGTTGAATGCCGATTTGGAGTTGTAACCCACTTCTTCGGCAATTTGCTCAACGGTATATTGACTGGTTTTCGGGTCGGTCATCAGGCGTTTGGCTTCTTCAACGCGGTATTGGGCAATCCAGTCGTAGAACGAAGCGTCCATTTTTTCGTTGATTACCTGCGAAACGACGTAAGCTGGTTCGCCCACCAGTTTGGCCAGTTTTCCTACCGAAATCAAGCTATCTGTAAACAGTTTTTTATCTTCCATCAGTGCCTGAAGTTTTAGCTGAATCTCGATCTTTTTCTCCTCTTTTATTCCCGACGTTGAGGTTTTTGGTAATTCTTCGCCAGACTCTTCAGGTTTGGTAATCGGTTGGTGCATTGCGGTTGGTCGCAATAATTCGGTGAGCGAGCTGCAATAAATAATGCCGGTGAGAAAACTGGCAATGATATGGTCGCCAAAGTCGCGCACATACGTCATTTTCACCACCAAAGTCACCACAATTAAAACTGAAATGATGATATTGAACACAAACCACCAGTTTACTTCAAGCTTTGAGATTCCAGCCTTCGGATTTTGGTAAAAATATACCAGTTTTTGAAACGACAACACCAGGTAAATAATCATCTGGAAATACCAGAAAAACATCTGGAAACGCCTGATTTCGCCCAGCTTGTGCAGCAATTCGTAATGTCCGGTAGTTTTCCATTCCACCATGTGATGCACATAGTAATAAATTTCGGCTTTATACTCGGTTGGCGCGAGATAAAACGGAATGAAAAACAACGTGTAAATCACGAGTGGTACAAAATGCCAGCCCCATTTTTTGAGCTCAACCTGCGGATCGATACTTAAAACCAGCAGGTAAATCAATGGCGGAATGGCAAACTGAAAAGGCTCGGAGAAATCGACCAACTGAATGGTAAAATACATATAGCCCGTGCGATTCAGGAAAATTTCAAGAATTATGCAGGTGAGCAAAAAGAAAAGTGCTGCTTTGAACTTCTCTTTCCGGCCCTTTCTGAAAAGACTGGTAATAAAAAGCATGATGCCCTGAACAACGCCAAGCAAAATCACAAAATCGACAAAATTCAGATTGGTATTTCCGGGTTCAGGAATCATAGTTGAGGTAGCTACACGAAGTTTTTTTCAAATATAATCAATACCTGAAAATTCCTGATTTTCTCGGCAATTTAGTTTATCAGCGAAAGCACATCCAGCGGAGTTTTCAGCTTATAATCAGCCTGAATGGTGTCCGGCGTTTTGGTTCCCCAAAGTGCAAGTCCGAAAGCAATGCCTGCTGCCTGTGCTGCGTGCTGGTCGTAAATGGTGTCGCCAATATAGATGGCCTGCTCGGCTTTGTATCCCGAAATTTTGAGGAATTTGAGCAGCGGATCGGGGAAAGGTTTGTGTCGTGCTGTATCGCTTGCAGAAACGTAGTGATCGAAATACGGCATCAGGCCGAAAGGAATAAAGTCGTCGTTTAGCTCAATCTGGTTTTTTGATGTAACCAGTCCGGTGCCCGCTTTCGAAGTTTTCAGAAGTTTCAGCGTTTCCTCAATATGGGCATAAACGTTCACACTTTGTTTGTACTCAATCATATTTGCATTCCATCTTCGGCTAGCCTGATACGTGTTCGTAACCCCAAATTTTTCGAGCGTTACTTCGCCCGGAATCCCTAAAATAAAGTCGAGTTCAGTCCACGATGGTTCCCTATTAATTTCTTCCAGAAGTAGTTTTTGAAGGGCCTTTTTTACCATGAACTCGGTGTCGATCAGGGTGCCATCGACATCGAAAATAATGCAGTCGAACATAGCGTTAGGTTTTAGCTGTAGCAAGGTTATGAACAATAAACGGGATTACAAAGGATAAATTGCCAAATGAGATGAATTTTAGATTGTGAAGAAATGCTGTTTACCTAATTGATCCGATAAACCCAAGTCATCAAACTAAACGCAAGAAGCCGCTTCCCATTCTCCGGAAAGCGGCTTTTGTCTATTATCTAAAGTCTAAAATCGGATATCTTTATTAGACTACGTAAGTTCTCGAAGTTGTGTCGCCGCCTCTTCCGGTCCAGTTGGTGTGGAAGAATTCGCCGCGTGGTTTGTCGGTGCGTTCGTAAGTATGAGCGCCGAAATAGTCGCGCTGAGCCTGCAGCAGGTTGGCTGGCAAACGTTCGCTGCGGAAACCGTCGAAATAGCACAATGCTGAAGTCAATGCCGGAACCGGAATTCCGTTGGTCAGAGCAGTAGCACAAACACGGCGCCATCCGGCCTGAGCTTTTTCAACCACTTCTTTGAAATAAGGCGCAAACAGCAGATTTTGTAAATCAGGATTCACATCGAAAGCTTTCTTGATGTCGCCTAAGAATACTGAACGGATGATGCAACCACCGCGCCACATCAGGGCAATTCCACCGTAGTTGAGGTTCCAGCCGTATTCTTTGGCGGCTTCCATCATCAGGTTATAGCCTTGTGCATACGAAATGATTTTGGCTCCGAACAAAGCATCTTTCAGATCAGAGATCATCTGCGCTTTGTCGATGTTTTTGTCAACCGCCGGTCCGCTGATCACTTTCGACGCTTCAACGCGCAAATCTTTCTGAGCCGACAAGCAGCGTGCAAAAACAGATTCTCCGATCAAAGTCAATGGGATTCCGAGATCAAGAGCAGCAACGCCAGTCCATTTTCCGGTTCCTTTTTGTCCGGCAGTATCCAGGATTTTTTCAACCATTGGTTCGCCATCTTCGTCTTTGTAACTCAAAATATCACGGGTAATTTCAATCAGGTACGAATCCAGATCACCTTCATTGTATTTTTTGAAAACTTCGTGCATTTCGTCGGCATTCATGCCCAGCAAGTCTTTCATAACCTGGTAAGCTTCGCATATAATCTGCATGTCGCCGTATTCGATACCGTTGT
>JAJZSZ010000405.1 GCA_021849365.1 Bacteroidota bacterium
CCTTTCAGGTTTTGCGTGTACTGTGTTAAAACAATTCACATGGAACAACGCATCAATAATCTGACAGGCTGGGGCATCTTCCTGACAGCACTTACCGTTTATACCCTGACATTAGAACCAACCCTCAGCTTATGGGATTGTGGCGAATTTCTCACCTCGGCCTATAAACTCGAAATAAACCATTCGCCAGGAGCACCACTTTTTATGCTCATCGGGCGATTATTCTCTCTCCTGAGTTTCGGGAATCCAACAAAAGCAGTATTTTTTATCAATATGGTTTCGGCAGTTTCAAGCGCAGCAACCATTCTTTTCCTGTATTGGACGATCGTCTGGTTAATTTCGAAGCTCGAACAAAAACAAGGCAAATCATATTCACAGACTCTGAAGTTCGGTGCAGCTGCAGTGGGCGCTTTGTCGTTCGCATTCACCGATTCGTTTTGGTTTTCGGCAGTCGAGGCCGAAGTTTATGCTCTGTCATCGCTTTTCAGTGCGGTTGTTTTATGGGCAGCCACCCGCTGGGAACGCGAAGCTGATAAACCAGATTCGGCACGCTGGATCCTACTGATTTCTTTCCTGATCGGTCTTTCCATCGGAGTACATTTACTTAATTTACTGGTTATTCCATCAGTAGCACTCATCATATACTTCAGAAAATACGACTACTCACTGAAAGGTTTTATCGCAGCTATCGTGATCAGTGGAATCGGAATTATCACCTTGCTTAAAATTTTCATTCCAGGAATTCTCGACCTTTCAAAAAATCTCGAATTAATTTTTGTCAATAGTCTGGGTTTGCCTATTCATTCAGGTATAATAGCCTACCTGATTTTACTGATTACTTTAATTTCAGGAGGGTTGGTTTACAGTCACCGCAAACAGCTTCCAAAACTTAATCTGGCTTTGCTTTGCATTACGTTTATGCTGATGGGCTACACCTCATACGTAGCGACTATAGTTAGGGCATCGGCCAATGTGCCGGTTAATCAGGGCAATCCGGATACCACATTTAGTCTTCTGAATTATCTAAACCGTGAACAATACGGCACACGTCCAATCATGTACGGTGAAAATTTTGGTTCGATAGCCACCAACTATCAGGAACGCAATACCTGGATAAAACAGAACGACAGGTACATCAAGAGCCGGCTAAATCCTGAGGTGGAATACGACAAAAGTACCATCGGATTTTTCCCACGGATGCATAGCAAAGATCCGGAACATGTGGAAACCTATAAAAACCAGTCTGGATTTAAAGGCCGGAAAGTTTTCGTTCTCGGAGAAGATGGCACCGCAAACGAAACTTTGGTTCCCACATTTTCTGAAAACCTATCCTTCTTCCTGAAATACCAGCTGGGTTACATGTACTTCAGATATTTTATGTGGAATTTTGTTGGCCGCCAAAACGATATCCAGGGAAATGGCGATGCTGTAAATGGGAACTGGCTGTCTGGAATCCCATTTATCGACCAAATGGTCGCCGGTCCGCAGAAAAACCTACCATCAGCAGCTAAAGCCAACAAAGGCAGGAATTCGTATTATTTTCTGCCATTTTTGCTGGGGCTTGCCGGATTAATTTTCCATTACCGGTTCGATCAGAGAAACTTTCTGGTTACCGGACTGCTTTTCTTCCTGATGAGTTTTGCCCTGGTTGTTTACCTGAACGAAGTACCCAATACGCCACGTGAGCGCGATTACGTTTATGTAGGTTCATTTTTTGTTTTTTGCATCTGGATAGCGATGGGAGTTTTGGCGATTTCCTCCGGATTGGCGAAATGGTTCAAAGAGCGCAAAGCTGCAGTTATTTCAATTGCGCTTGGGGTACTGTGTTCACCACTCCTTTTGCTAGCACAGAATTACGACGACCACGATCGTTCAGGGCGTTATTCCGCACGTGATCTGGCGCGAAACTACCTCGAATCATGCGAGCCTAATGCCATTTTATTCACTCATGCCGATAACGACACCTATCCGCTTTGGTACTGCCAGGAGGTGGAGGGCATCCGGCGTGATGTGCGTGTGGTGGTTATGCCTTATCTTTCGGCTGAATGGTACATTGCCCAGGTTCAGCGAAAAATTTACCACAACGATGGACTGAAAATGTCGGTTCCTCTGGAAAAATACCAATCGGGACAGCTCGACTATGTTTATGTGGTGCCCCGAATTGAAGCAGAGCAACGATTTACTGACGTGCTTGAGTTTGTGGCAAGCGATTCATCAAAAACAAAGCTGGCTGCCGAAAATGGCGAGCAAATCAGTTTTATCCCGGTTAAAAAGCTCAGGATAGAAAACCCGGGACAGGAACCAATCCATATAGAGCTGGAAAAGCAGGCGATAAGCAAAGGTGATCTTGCTTTTTGGGACATCATCACTTCGAATAAAGGGAAACGTCCCATTTGTTTTACAGCCTGGGTTGATGCAGAAGAACACGGGCTGAAAAATAATCTGATTTTCGACGGGCTGGTTTATCGGCTGACTGACAAAGAAACTCCATGCACTTCAATCCTTGATTCGAGAAATATTGATGCGGAAAGCCTTTATAACAAGCTGATGCGGCAATGCAACTGGGACAATCTGGGCAACCCGAATGTTTATTTCGACTGGCATCATCGCCGAATGTTTGCAAGTATGCAAATCCGCAATGCATTTTATCGCCTCGCTCAAAAGTTAACCGACGAGCAACAAGCATCTAAAGCGCTGGAAGTTTTGCAAAAAGCTGAAACAACTATTAGCCTGAAGAACTGGCCGGTTGACTACCAAAGCATTTTACTGGCAGCATTGTATGCCAAAAATAATCAGAAGGAACTGGGGAAGGCAAAATTTCAGGAATTGGCACAATCGCTGCAGGAATGGCTTCAGTATTATACAGCATTTTCAGACAGTCAGAAAAAATCGGCGGAGAACGAAGCCGGATACCAGTTATCGTTATACAACGAGTTGATTAAACAGGCCGCTGATACACTTTCAGAACCAGAACTGAAAAGCATGAAAGAAAAGCTGATGAATTTCGCCACTAAATTAAGTTGAACAGAAAGCGAAGCGATCACCGGGGTCCGATGATCGCTTCGCAATAAATTCATTTTATTTCACTTTCGAGAGAGCTTCCAAAACTCGTTCCGGAGTCATTGGCAACTGATACAGCCGTGCCCCGACAGCATCAAATATGGCATTGGCCAGTACTCCGCCCATACAAATAATGGCCGGTTCGCCACCGCCCTGCGGAGCTTCCATTTTATCCAGAATTTTGGTTTCAATTTTGGGCAGCCACGAAAACGCCGGAAGCTGATAACTGTCGAAATTCTCAGTGTGGATTTTCCCTCCTGTGAATTTTACTTCCTCAGTCAGTGCATAGCCCATTCCCATGGTGATGCAACCTTCCATCTGAATAATCGATCCTTGCGGATTGATGCAAAAACCCATATCCTGAGCACAGGCAACCTTAACCACCTGCACTTTTCCAGTTGACTTATCCACCTTCACTTCAGCAATGTGAGCCACGTAAGCCCCTGCATCAAACCCGCAGGCAATACCATATCCACGTCCGCTTGGCGATTTAGCCGGAGTCCAGCCTACCATGTCGGCAACAGCTTTCAACACGCCAATCATACGTTCATCTTTCAGGTTTTTCAGGCGAAAATCGAGCGGATCGACCCCCAGCTTGGCAGCCATCATATCAATCTGCGACTCGCGGGCAAACGTGTTGGTATTATTTCCCGGTGCACGCCAGGCTCCGGTTCCAAACGGATGCACATTTTGAGCAGAATAACTTGTGGTTTTTGCATTGGGCACATCATACACCGTGTCCGAACCGCGCGATCCGGCAAAATATTCGTTATAGTCCCAAAGCGCAATCTTTCCGGATTTATCAGCTCCTGAAGTAACTTTAACCACAGCCGCCGGCCTGAACGTATCGTAGAAGAATTCCTCTTTTCGTGTCCAATGTACCATAATTGGTTTTCCGGTTAACTTTGCCAGACGGGCAGCCTCTACTGCTTGTCGAAAAGCTGACTTCCCACCAAAACCACCACCCAAAAATGGCGGAATCACCCGCACTTTTTCGAGGCCAAGACCAAGCTCTCTGGCAATACCATCCTGCGTTCCAAAAGGTGTTTGTGTTGAGGCGCGAACCACTACTTTCTCC
>JAJZSZ010000406.1 GCA_021849365.1 Bacteroidota bacterium
GATCTACTGATCAAAAAATCAAACTAAAAAGGCAAAAGTGATTGAATCTCGCTTTTGCCTTTTGTTTTTTGTTGAAATGCTTATTTCTTTGCCGCAACGTATTCGATGGCTTGTCTGACCAGTTTCTGATAATTCGGATTGAAATAGCTATTCTTGTCGTGTCCTGGCTGGATGTAAACGATTCTTGATTTCTCAATTTGGTGCACCCATCCAATGATTTTGCTGCTTTGAGGATGATCGGTTGTCAGCAAAGGAGTAACGCTTGGCAAAACTTCTGTGTTTCCATACACTTCATCCAGAATCTCGAAGTCCTTCAATCCGCGGGTTACCGGATGGTGGGGATTGGCAATATTTACAGTAAAAGTTACATCGTGCTGATATGTTGAACTTTGAGGTGAATTTTGCTCTTCGTGGTATTTCCCGCCAACAATGGTTTTGTATCCTTGCCAATCCTGATACGAGCATTGCGAATGGTGCAGAAAAACCATGCCTTTTCCCAGTTTCAGAAGTTTATAGTAATTGGCTTTATCCTGCTCTGCAATGGTTTTAGGCATGTCGTAAAAAACTACGGCGTCAAAAGTCTTCGGATCGATCGTTCCCAATTGTGCGTTGGCTTGGGGCTGCAAAAGACTGATGTAATTGATATTCTCAAACGAATTAAACATTTCGAAGAACGGTTTCTCATCGAAATTGTGCCCACCTGTGATTACCAGAATATTTAATTTTTTTGCTGAGGAAGTGAATGAACAAACAATAAGCAGGATTGAAAGCAGGATAGGTTGAATGCGGTTCATGATGTTTAGGTTTAAAACATCGAAATTACTTTTTTCAATGATTCAACAAAAACGTCAATTTCCTCTTTGGTATTGTATACCGCAAACGAAGCCCGCACTGTTCCCTGAATATTAAAATGATCCATAAGCGGGTCGGCGCAATGGTGGCCTGTGCGCACAGCTATGCCAAACTTATCGAGCATAGTGCCCAAATCGAAAAAGTGAACGCCATCAACATTGAAAGAGATTACTCCCGATTTCTGGGCTTGAGTGCCGTATATTTTTAATCCCGGAATAGCAAGCAATTTCGAGGTGGCGTATTCGAGCAGTTCGTGTTCCCAGGTGGCCAGATTTTCGATGCCAACGCTTAATAAATAATCGATCGCCGCACCAAAAGCAATCACTCCGCTGATGTTTGGTGTGCCTGCTTCGAATTTGTAGGGCAATTCGTTGTAAATAGTTCCCGAAAATTTCACTTCCGAGATCATTTCGCCTCCGCCCTGGTAGGGTGGTAATTGTTCGAGCAATTCTTTCTTTCCGTAGAGTACGCCAACTCCGTTTGGCCCGTACATTTTGTGTGCCGATAGGGCATAAAAATCAACATCCAGCGCCTGAACGTCAATTTTCAGGTGTGGCGCTGCCTGAGCACCGTCTACCAAAATTCGAATGCTTTTGTTGTGCGCTATTTGGGCAATTTCTGCAATCGGGTTGATGGTTCCCAGTACGTTCGAAACATGGGCAACTGCAATCAACTTGGTTTTAGGGGAAATCAGTTCATCCAATAATTCAATTTTCAAGCGACCATTGTCATCAATCGGTAACATCACAATTTTGGCGCCTTTTCGTCCGGCCATCAACTGCCATGGAACAATGTTGGAATGGTGTTCCATTTCCGAAACAATGATTTCGTCTCCTTCTTTTACAAACGCTTCGCCAAAAGCAAAAGCAGCCAGGTTAATGCTTTCGGTAGTCCCTTTGGTAAAAATAATCTGCTCGCGGCTTTCGGCATTGATCAGGTTTTTCACTTTGTCACGCGTTTCTTCGTAGGCAGCAGTGGCTTTGTCGGCCAGAAAATGTGCGGCCCGGTGAATGTTACCATAGAAGGTGGTGTACGTTGCGTTGAGCGCATCAATCACCTGTTGCGGTCGTTGTGTTGTGGCTGCATTGTCGAAATAAACCAGAGTTCGATTGTATATTTTTTGCTGAAGAATCGGGAAATCTGCGCGTATTTTTTGAATATCCAAAGTCATAATAATTCATTTTTTGCCTCGGACTATAGTCCGGGACATATTGGCATCAAAGATAACAGAATTAAACAAAGGATATTCTTGTCCGGAATTTTCTATAGGCAGCAAACTGGTAAACTTTTTTGTCAAAATCCTTTCCTGAAAAGATTATTGGCTATTTTTATCGTTCTTAAAAATTTAAAGGTCAATGTTTATGAGGGGTATTTTATTTTTACTCGGATTTCTTGCAATGGGGAGCCTTTGGGCGCAGGAGATAATGCAGACCGAGTTGCAGCAAATCCGTTCAGGATTTAAAAAAGATGCTTACACCAAGGCGATGCAAAATGCACTGTCGTCGAACGACATTTCGAAGCTGGCATGGAATCGCGCCAATGTAGGCACAACCGATCACCTGTTCACTTACCGGGTTGACGTTTCAGGCATTACCGATCAGAAAAGCTCCGGCCGTTGCTGGATGTTTTCGTCGCTTAACTTGTTCCGTCCGGGTGTAATGAAGAAATTCAACACCAGCGAATTCGAGTTTTCGGAAAGTTACCTGTATTTCTACGATTTGCTCGAAAAAGCCAATCTGTTCCTGAATAACATGGAAAATTCGGCCGGCCTTCCCATCGAAAATGAAAAGGTACGCTGGTATCTGAAATCGCCGGTTGATGATGGCGGTCAGTGGGTAAATTTTGTGAATCTGGTGAAGAAATATGGCATGGTACCCAAAGAAGCCATGGGCGAGACCAATTCGAGCGAGAACACTTCTTTGCTGACCAAATTTCTGAACACCAAATTGCGCGAAGATGCTTTGGAAATCCGCGATCTGAAAAATTCGAAAGCCGATCCCAAAAAGATTGCTGCCCGAAAAGTGGAAATGTTGTCGGAAATTTATCGCATGCTGGCACTCAATTTAAGCGAACCACCAACAGAATTTGTGTGGCGATTTAAAGACAAAGACAAGAAGATCGTAGAGAAAAATTATACGCCGCAAAGCTTCCGCGACGAGGTTTTGGGTGAAACCAATCTCGACGATTTGGTGATGATCATGAACGATCCGTCGCGTCCGTTCTGGAAACACTATGAAGTGGAAAATTACCGCAATACGTCGGAAGGAAACAACTGGCACTATGTGAATTTGCCGAACGATGTGATTAAGGAATTTTGCATCGCGTCCATCAAAAACAACGAAGCTCTTTATGCTTCTTGTGATGTCGGCAAACAGTTGCGCCGTGAAGTAGGCGTTTTGGATGTCGATAATTTCGATTACGAATCGGTTTATGGGGTGAAATTTGGCATGAACAAAGCGCAACGCATTCAAACCGGAGAAAGTGGATCGAGCCACGGAATGGCGCTGATTGCCGTTGATGTTGATGCACAGGGAAAACCAGTGAAGTGGCAGTTCGAAAACAGCTGGGGCCCCGCAGCCGGAGAAAAAGGTTACCTCACGTTTACCGATGCGTGGTTTAACGAATATATGTTCCGCTTTGTGGTGAATAAAAAATATTTGACCGCCAAAGTGCTGGAAATCTATGCTCAGAAGCCGGAGATGCTTCCACCGTGGGATCCCATGTTTTAGTATTGTTATTCAGTCAGGGCTTCACTTCAAGTGAAACCCTGACTAGAACATATCCTGATCCGATGAACTCAAAGTCATCGGATCAGTTTTTTATAAAAACGAATTCAGAATGCACTCCATCGAATTTAAACATGTCTTTTATAAACCGGATGGGAAAACCATCCTGAACGACATTTCATTTGCGCTTTCAGCAGGCCAATCCATGGCGATTGTTGGTCCTTCGGGTTGTGGAAAAACTGCGCTTGGCCGCCTTATTGGCCGAAAACTGGAACCCACTTCAGGAGAACTGATTTTTGCTGAAGGAATGAGTTGCAGAATGGTGGAGCAGCAGGACAATTTTATGACCATTTCTCGTCTCGGGTCGAGTTATTACGGGCAACGGTACGAAAATCAGGGTATGGATGAATCTCCAATCATTCAGGCTTATTTGCAACAAACAACCAATGAGGTCGATTGGGTAATGGAATTGCTGAATATTGCTCACCTCAAAAACAGCAAGCTGATGATGCTGAGCAATGGCGAGCGCAAACGCACACAAAATGCA
>JAJZSZ010000034.1 GCA_021849365.1 Bacteroidota bacterium
TTCCGATAAGGCGAGTTTATTGGCTACATTGGTCATTGTCTGGACATTACCGAACGAAAAAAAGCTGAAGAAGATCTCTTTAAAAGTGAAGAACGCTACCGACTGATTTCGAGTGTAGCTACCGACTATACTTTCTCGACAATTGTAATGCCTGATGGTTCATTGAATCTGGATTGGGTGGCGGGTGCCTTTGAATCAATCTCCGGATATTCGGTGAGCGAATTCAAAGCCCGCGGAGGATGGCGCTCAACTGTGCATCCCGACGACCTGTATATTGACGATATGGACATAGCACATCTGCTCAGTAACCGAAATACTGAAAGCCAGCTCAGAACAATAAATAAAAATGGAGAAACTGTTTGGGTTCAGGTATTTGCTCATCCGGTATGGGATTATGAGAAAAATTGCCTGTCCGGAATATATGGGGCTGTTAAGAACATTACTGACAAAAAAAATGCAGAGGAAAAACTCATTAATTCGGAACTGCGCTTCCGTGAATTGCTCGAAAAAGTAAACCTGATAGCTATTATTATTGATGAGGAAGGAAATGTAACATTCTGTAATGAACATCTTTTGAAACTAACAGGATACCAGCGTGATGAATTGGTCGGAAAAAACTGGTTCAGCCTAATGATTCCCGGCGAAAATCAGGAGGTAAAAGATATTTTCAACAAAGGCCTTGAAACTGCCCAGATCGCTCCTCGATTCGAAAATCCGATAATAACCAAAACCGGTAAAAAACTCGACATTGTTTGGAGCAATGTTGTTCAAAAGAAACATGATGGCACATTTTCGGGAGTTGCCAGTATTGGTGAAGATATCACCGAAAGAAAGCAAGCCGAAGAAAAAATCCGGATTTTAAATGAAGAACTCGAATTGCGGGTTGTTGAGCGCACAAAGGAATTGGAGAAACGCAGCAAGGAACTTATTGACAATGAAATTAAATTACTAAAACTTGTTGATGACCTAAACATTAAATCAGAACAACTTCAGCGAAGCTCTTTGCAACTCGAAGCCGCAAACAAAGAACTCGAAGCTTTCAGCTACTCAGTTTCGCATGACTTGAGGGCTCCTTTGCGCGCCATTAGTGGATTTGTAAGCATATTACTCGAAGATTACGGACAGGTTCTGGATGACGAAGGAAAGCGTGTATGTAACATCATCTATTCGAATGCTTTAAAAATGGGACAATTGATTGACGATCTTTTATCCTTTTCCAGGCTGATCAGAAGTGAATTACGACACTCCAAAATTGATATGGAAAGCATGGTAAAAAGCGTCATTGCAGAATTCGAATCGGTACAAGACCTGTCGGGTAAAGAAATTATTATTGAAGAACTTCCGTCGGTTATGGGCGATCCAAACCTGATTAAACAAGTCTGGATCAATCTCGTGTCGAATGCCATCAAATATTCATCAAAAAATGAGCATGCCATCATTAAAATAGGTTCATACACCGAGCAAAACGAGCATGTTTATTTTGTTGAAGATAACGGAGTAGGTTTCAATATGGATTATGCCCATAAATTATTCGGTGTGTTCCACCGCTTACACAGTGTTAACGAATTTGAAGGTACTGGCGTTGGACTTGCTATCGTTCAGCGAATTATTAGCCGACATTTTGGGCGAGTTTGGGCCGATGGGAAAGTGGGTATTGGAGCTAAGTTCTTTTTTGCATTGCCTGCCAGCTAGCTTCATTCATCTGGCGCATTTCAATTCATCTGTTATTAATCTAAAATAGTTATATTTAACCTACGTAGAAAAATACAACATTAACAACCAATGGAAGACCTAAATGCAGTAGAAATTCTGATTGTGGAAGATAACCCTCAGGATGCTGAATTAACTTTAAGGGCAATCCGGAAAAACAACCTGGCCAACAAATTTTATGTTGCCGAGGACGGAGAAGAAGCTTTAGATTTCATCTTTTGCAAAGGAAAATATGCCAGCCGAAATTTCTCGAACCCTCCAAAGGTCATTTTTCTTGACCTAAAATTGCCCAAAGTCAGTGGACTTGAAGTACTTCAGGAGATAAAATCAGACTCACGGACAAAATCACTTCCTGTTGTAATGGTAACATCCTCGCGTGAAGACCCGGATATCAGAAAAGCCTATGAACTTGGCGTAAACAGTTATGTGGTAAAACCTGTAAATTTTGAAGACTTTCTGAATGCGATGTCGCAAACCGGACTTTATTGGCTATTAGTAAATCAACCTCCCAGAAACTAGAATTTTGATAATAAAATTACTTCGTTATTATGAACCAGTTTTATCGGATTTTACTTGTTGAAGATGAAGCAATTGATGCTGAACTCAATAAACGGGAAATAAGAAAAGCATTGCCTTTCAGCACATTCGAAATCGTCGACAATAAAACTGATTACTTGAGGCAAATCGAAACATTTATCCCCGATATCATTATTTCTGATTTCAACATGCCATCGTTTGACGGACTGACAGCATTGAAAATTGCACAGGAAGTTTGTCAGCATGTGCCTTTTATCATGGTAACCGGATCGATAAATGAAGATACAGCAGTTGAATGCATGAAGTCTGGGGCTTCAGACTATGTTCTTAAAGACTCGCTAAAAAGATTAGGTTCTTCGGTAGTTAACGCTCTGGAGCAAAGCAAAATCAGGAAAGAGCGTTTAGAGGCATTCGAAACCATTAAACTCAACGAGGCCAAATACAGGTACATGTTTCACAATAATCCACAGCCGATGTGGATATACGATATTGACACTCTCGATTTTCTTGAAGTCAACGAAGCCGCCATCAAACATTATGGCTACACTCAAAAAGAATTTCTTTCAATGAATCTCAGAGAAATTTTCACCAGTGAAGAAGACCTTATTCAAGTTAAAAGTCTGGATACTCCACTGCATAAATCAAATAAAGCCAATGAATTTACTCACAAAAAAAAGAATGGTGATGTAATTTCAGTCGAGACTTTATCGCATGCCATTATTTTCAACCAAAGAAACGCCAGGCACGTACTTATCAACGATATTACTGAACGCAAAAAATCAGAAGCAGCCCTCCGTGCAAGCGAAGAACGGTTTCGCACCTTACTCGATAATGTTTCAAATATCTCGGTTCAGGGTTATAGTCCCGATGGCACCGTAAAATACTGGAACAAAGCCAGTGAAACACTTTACCAGTACACCAGAGATGAAGCCATGGGTAAAAATCTTCTGGATCTTATCATTCCCGAAGGAATGCGTGATGAAGTGAAAAATGCGATACAGCAGATGCTGGATCTGGGTCAGGGCAATCCGGCCGAAGAATTGATTTTGCAAAAGAAAGATGGATCAGAAGTACCTGTTTATTCCAATCATTCAATTATTCAGATTCCGGGTAAAGAAAAAGAGCTCTTTTGTATCGATGTTGACCTGACTGCCAGAAAAGAAGCGGAAGAGAAACTGATACGTGAACGTAAACTCTTAAGAGTACTAATCGATAACCTTCCGGTAACTATCTACATCAAAGATACTGAATGTCGGAAAATAATTGCTAACCGCGCCGATCTTGACATAGTCGGGGCAAAATCAGAAGCCGAGATTATAGGGAAAACAGATATCGAATGCTATAACAATGAAATAGGTTTGCGAGGATATATCGATGATAAGAAAGTTATTGAAACCGGTGAAGCAATCCTTAACAGAGAAGAAGATTTCTACGACATAAATGGAAATTTGCGATGGTTGCTCACCTCGAAGATTCCATTGACTGATGAAAATGGCAAAATAATTGGTCTGGTAGGTATTGGACGTGATATTACAGAACAAAAGCTGGCTCAGGAGCAGATTCTCAAACTTTCAAAAGGCATTGAACAGAGTCCTGTTTCAATAGAAATAACTGATGTAAACGGGATTATTGAGTATGTTAATCCTTGCTTTTGCGAAACTACCGGATATTCTTCCGATGAAATTATTGGGGAACATGCACGGATACTACGATCAGATAAAATGGCCCCTGAAACTTATCAGGATTTATGGGATACCATTCGCTCGGGTGGTATCTGGAAACGGGAACTTCTCAACCGGAAAAAAAATGGTGAAACCTTTTGGGAATCCGTAACCCTTACTTCGATCAAGAATGACAAAGGTATCATTACAAACTATATAGCACTTAAAGAAAATGTGTCGGAACGCAAGTTAATGGAAGCCGAACTGATAAAGGCCAAGGAAAAAGCGGAAGAAAGCGATCGGCTAAAATCAGCATTCCTTGCAAACATGTCGCATGAAATTCGTACCCCTTTAAACAGTATAATAGGATTTTCTGAATTGCTAGGTGATACTGATTTTGATCAGGAGCAAAAAAACGAATTCATCAGGGCTATCGTCGAAAATGGGAACAGCTTATTATCAATTATTAGCGATATCATGGACTTCTCGATGCTTGAAGCCCATCAAATGAAAGTCAGAAAAGAAACATTCTCAACGAAAAAATTGCTGAATGATATGCGAAATGATTTCAGTAAAAAAGCAGTGCAAAAAGGAATTGAGTTCCGGCTAACCCAGCAAATAAATAATGAAGATATTGCTCTAAACAGCGACTTATATCGAATTAAACAGATTTTTAATAACCTGATAGGGAACGCCCTTAAATTTACCAAAGAAGGTCACATCGAAGTTGGATATGAGGTAAATGAACATGACGTGATATTCCATGTAAAAGATACAGGAATTGGCATTGCTCCGGAATATCACCAATCTATTTTTGAACGTTTTAGGCAGATCGACCTGGCAAAAACCCGCCGATATGGAGGAAATGGCTTGGGATTATCCATCTCAAAGAATCTGGCTGAGTTACTTGGTGGAAACATTTGGGTTGAATCAGTTCCAGAGAAATATTCGAACTTCTTCTTTACAATACCCTATCAAAAATAATGTAACCCGACGAGTTACCGGCGCTTCCGGCCTTTAATCATTACGAGAATCACCACAAGAACTATAACCGAGATCAAAATCAAATAAAACGTAGTATCTGACTCCGATGATTTAACAGGAGTATTTGATGATTTGGATACAATAGGCTGAGATGTGGAATAACCTTCAAACCAACCTGAAAGATCGACCCGATTTTCAAGTCTGTTTTCTAATTCATCAGGAAGCTGCGAAAAAAAATCAAAACCAGTTACTTTCTCAAGCTCGTCAGCAGTAACGGCAAAATCGGTTATTGGCCGGTCGGTTTTACTGTTTGGCAAAACAAAAGCAATCATTTTGGGCTGATCGGTTTCATCGTAAATAATTTTGAAAAAATATCCGGGAATCAGCACTTTATCCTCACCAATAACACCCTTACTATCAGCAAATACAGGACCTGTAACCACGTGTATTTTATGCTCCTTCTTAGCCCATTTTCGCACATCAGTTTCAAGATCTTTCCATATACCCCGGTTAAATTCAGGAGCCTGAGGACTTATATTTGACATTAAAAAACTCTCTTCCATGGCTACCGGATTAAAATCCATATCAGCAGCCGGGCAAAGATGTCCCCGATCGAAGCCACTTTTGGTATAGTCAGCGGATTTTGCAGAACCTGTTGGAACCATTTTATCCACCTTAAACTTATTGCTTCTCTCCTGCCCTCCCTTAATAACCATGCTATCCGTCAAAACATAATATACCCAGTTCGCTTGCTCAAATTTTTCATTATAAGAGAGTACGTAATACGTATGTCGAACAATATCTTTAGCGGGCATAGGAATAAAATCAGTAGGTCCAGCGACTCCTGAGACACTGATAATCAGGAACAATAAAGCGGATAAGAATTTCACAGATTAAATATTTAGCTGTTAAAAATTAAATGCGCAAATTAATCCATTCCTGAAAACTAAATTACATTTGTCGGAAAATTTAAGTGGATGACAAACGGAGACAAACATTTCAGTGAAAATGACCGGATTTTTTATTCTGATGGATATCGTCTGGCACTGACAGCCATAGAAAAAGGACTATCAAACGACACCTTGTTTTCGGCAATTGAATCGCTATACCAGGCAATTGATGGGCTAAACGATTCAATAATCGCTCTGGCTGAAAGACAAAATATTAAGGTTGCATGTTTCAAAGGTTGCCATTGGTGTTGTCATCAGGCGGTATTTGCCAATTCGTATGAACTTCATTTTTTGTCAGAAAAAATTAAAGAGAAATTCAGCACTGATGAGTTTGCTGAGATTTTGAAGAAAACTGAAGAAAAATGTTCCATTACATCAAAATTGACCGAGGACCAAATTCTCAAATATAAATCCCCATGTCCATTACTTGTTGAAGGAGCATGTTCAACTTATTTGGCGCGACCAATGGCCTGCAGAATATACTTGTCAACTAAACTTGATACCTGCCTCGAGTTTTATAAACACCCGGAAAACGAAACGAACTTTCCTGCCCTTATTGATTTTCCGCTACGAGCCGGAAGAATGCTTAATGAAGGTTTCAGGGCTGCATTGAAAGAATATGGCATTGAAACTGCCGAATTCCGGTTAGAAGAAGGACTCCGGATAGTTTTAAAGAACACACAACCTTCATTCTGATGTTCAATAAATTAATCGTTAGGTATCTTCTCAATTTGTATAGAAATTTTAGAATAAAATGTTCATAACTATCTAAAAAAGATCGTAAAACAATCATATATTACTTTCACACAATCACTTATAAGTTATCAACAATTGTTAATAACTACTGATAGCAAACTTTTCAATCAAAATTGAATTTTTACTTGACTTTGGGGGTTCAGATGTATTAACTTTATACTATCAGACAAGCCATAAAAAGCTGCTTTGAAAGAATGGAGAAGTGAAAGGTGCTTAGTTGTACTTCTAACTGATCAGCCGAATCTGCGGGTTCGCATTCATTGAAAAGCTGAAGTTCGGGTCGAAACAGTTTATGTCAGGCCTATCAACAAATGGATGATCCGTAAAACGTTCACAAAAATGTTGATCCTTACAGCGGCAGAATACCGATGACTTCTGTTATCGCAATGTTCAGCTAAAAGCGAAAGAATCTATTGGTTCGATTTAGCTTTTCACTGATAAAAAGTTGAAAAACTTGATATGAGTGGCAAAAAGGAACTTCGTTCGGGAAGGTAATTCTTCGGAAGAGCCGAACGAACAGCTGGAATGTAATGCTGTAGTAAGCTTTACAGGAAAGCTCAAGGTTGCAAAAAATGGTTGAAGAAACCGGATGGAGCAGCCAGCTTTAATAACCGTAGTCTGGCACCTAGGAAAACCGAAAGGTTGACCAAAGTGGATGGGAACATTCCGGCGAGGATTGTTCCCATTCGTGTTTTTAGACTGACCTTCATTTGAAAATTTATATCATTTTTTTCGCATATAATTTTACTACTTTTGTCGCATCGAAAAAAAACCAAGGGTGGAAAAAGATAATATAGAACAGGTTTTCAGAAAATTTACCGACCTAAATGTGCTGGTACTTGGCGATGCGATGGTTGACAATTATTTATGGGGAAAGGTCGATCGCGTTTCGCCTGAAGCGCCTATTCCAATTGTTACAGTTACCAAACAGGAGAACAGACTGGGAGGAGCTGGGAATGTATCTTTAAATATTCAGGCATTGGGCGCCACTCCTTTTCTTGTTTCAGTAATTGGCAACGATGAAAAGGGTCGTGTTTTCTCTGAATTAATGGAAGAAAACCAATTAACCAGCGAAGGTATTTTCGTGGAAGAGTCGCGCATGACCACCATCAAAACCCGGATAATAAGCGGAGGACAACAAATTTCGAGGGTTGATCAGGAAATCTCAACTCTAATAAAACCCGAACTAGAGCAAGAAATATTCAAGAAGATAACCGAGATTATCGATCAATATCAGATTCATATAATAATTTTTGTTGACTACGACAAAGGTGTTATTACACCAGGCCTGATAAAAAATGTTATTGATCTGGCAAAAGCAAAAAACATATTTACTGTTGCCGATCCAAAAAATAGAAATTTCAATAATTACGAGCGTGTAGATCTTTTTAAACCAAACTTTAAAGAATTTAAAGAAGGATTGAAGCTGGAAATTGAAAAGACCGACATGCAGGAATTAAAGGTTATTTCTGAAGCTTTCAAAAAAGAAAAGCAAATCGGGTTGCTCTTCATTACTTTGTCAGAGTTAGGGGTCTTTTTAACCAACGGCGTCAAGCAAAACTACTACCCAGCCGAGATTCGCGATATAGCAGATGTTTCGGGTGCAGGCGATACGGTTGTTGCTGCCGCAAGTTTATGTCTGGCTGCCGGATTACCGATTCCTTTCATGGCACAACTTTCGAATTTGGCCGGAGGACTTGTTTGTGAGAAGCTTGGCGTTGTGCCAATAGACTTAAAGCAGCTAAAAAAAGAAGCAAAAAAAATTCAGATTTACTGATTCGGTCTTTTGGATATGATAAAACAAAAGAAATGCTGACCGACTGAAAATCAATTCAGTTAAAAACAGATAGGCTGAGTGAATTAAAACCATGAATTTCTGAAGCAAAATTTTGTAATCCTTAATTAGCTATATCACAAATACATGCAATCAAATTAAGTTTAATTAATAAATTAATTCGACTCGGTTATACTTTTAAATATTAACTTTGGAACTTACCAAATAAGTAGTTTTTTGTATATGGGAAAAGTAATTGCACTTGCAAACCAAAAGGGAGGAGTTGGAAAAACCACAACTGCGATAAATCTGGCCGCAAGTTTAGCTGTTTTAGAATATAAGGTTTTAATTATAGATGCTGATCCGCAGGCAAATGCCACCTCAGGTGTGGGCTTCGATGTAAAAAATGTAAAGACCAGTATCTACGAATGTATTGTTGATGAACTCGACCCTAGAAAAATCATATTAAACACAGAAATTCCAGGATTGGATTTAATTCCATCGCATATTGACTTGGTGGGTGCCGAAATTGAAATGCTTAACTTGCCCAACAGGGAAAAAGTATTAAGACATGTAATTGAGAAAATAAGAGCTGACTATGATTTCATTTTAATCGATTGCTCCCCTTCTTTAGGTTTAATCACAGTCAATTCACTTACAGCTGCTGATTCTGTAATTATTCCGGTTCAATGCGAGTATTTTGCATTGGAAGGACTTGGAAAACTTTTAAATACTATCAAAATTATCCAAACCAAACTGCATCCGGAACTGGAAATAGAAGGATTTTTGCTTACAATGTACGACTCACGTTTAAACCTGTCGAACCAGGTTCAGGAAGAAGTCAAAAAACATTTTCAGGAGATGGTATTTGAATCAGTTATTTCAAGAAATATTAAGCTAAGCGAAGCTCCAAGCTTCGGTCAGCCTGCTATTTTGTACGATGCAACATCAAAGGGAGCCGCAAGCTATATGAATCTGGCCCGCGAACTCTTGCAAAACAATGGAATGACCAAAATAAAAAATTCAGAAAAAATTATTGAATAAGACCCGTAAATCATGGCAAAAAAGAGCGCATTGGGAAGAGGTTTAGGTGCTTTAATTGATGGAGCAAACGAAGCACCGGCAGTGGAAGCAAGTTCCTCAATTAACGAAATTGAGATTTCGAAGATTGTTGCCAATCCTTATCAACCCCGAACCAAATTCGAC
Organism: Bacteroidota bacterium; assembly: GCA_021849365.1. Taxonomy (GTDB): domain Bacteria; phylum Bacteroidota; class Bacteroidia; order Bacteroidales; family Prolixibacteraceae; genus Aquipluma. Next base: position 9,579 of record JAJZSZ010000034.1, read on the forward strand.
GAAGACGCATTAAATGAATTGGCTGCCTCGATTAAAGAAATCGGGATTATTCAGCCAATAACCCTTCGTAAAATCGATGACGATCAATATCAGATTATTGCGGGTGAAAGAAGGTTCAGAGCTTCAAAATTAGCCGGGCTGACAACTATTCCGGCTTATGTGAGAACCGCTGACGACGAAGGAATGCTTGAGATGGCCCTTGTTGAAAATATCCAGAGGGAAGATCTTGATGCCATAGAAATTGCGCTTAGTTATCAGCGATTAATTGATGAATGCAAACTAACTCAGGAAAATTTGAGCGACAGAGTCGGCAAAAAAAGATCGACAGTAACCAATTACCTGCGTTTGCTGAAACTTCCGGCCCGTATACAAAAAGGAATTGTTGAAAAAAACATTTCAATGGGTCATGCCAGGGCTCTGGTGAACATTCAGGACTCAGAAATGCAATTAATGATTTTTGATGAAATCATTAAAAATGAATTCTCGGTTCGCAGGGTGGAAGAAATTGTCAGGAACTATAACGAAAACAGTGAAAGTTTTCAAACAACTGAAAAAGTTAAAAAGCCCAAATTCCCATCCGAGTATCAGGACCTTCATCATCACCTCAGCAAACACTTTCAATCGAAAGTTGATTTCAGGATGGATCAAACAGGCAAAGGCAAGATTATCATACCTTTTGGATCGACCAAAGACCTTGAGCGCATATTAGGAATCCTTGATCAGTTAGATGCATAGAACAAGCAAAAACATACCTTATAACCGGCCTTTTGTATGGCTGCTATTGATCCTGTTTTTTACAACAGGATTTTCTGCCTATAGCCAGAAGACCGAAGCCGATTCGACACAAATAAAGAAATCAGAGGTTATACATTCGCCACGCAAAGCCACCATTTATTCGGCTGTTTTGCCCGGTTTGGGGCAGATTTACAATCGTAAATACTGGAAAGTTCCACTCATTTACGGAGGCTTTGTAACTTTCGGATACTTTATTAACTTTAACAACAACGAATATATCACATATAGGCAGGCGTATTCTGACATTATAGATAATGATCCGACCACAAATTCTCATTTATATCTAAAGGTTAATCCATCATTATTAAAACCAGAGAATAAGGCTGATTATACTCAAGCCCTACGGATTGCGAAGGATGGATCAAGAAGAAACAGAGATTTGGTGGTGATCAGCACGGCTATGTTTTATGCGTTAAACATTATTGATGCCAGCGTTGATGCACATTTTTTTAATTTCGACATCAGCGATGATTTGACTATAAACTGGGTCCCGGGCCCAATGATTTGTGCCGATCAGAAATTGATTGGCTTGCATTGCAGATTCACATTTTAACGAGAGCTTATGAGGATATTAAAGCTGACAGTAGTCTTACTAACCATTGCCGGACTCAATTCTTTTGCGTTCAGTTTGAAAAAAGAAAGCATTCGAAAAGCATGTACTATAAATGTTGGTGCGCTCGACACCATCAGCGGATACGAAAAGTACTATTCGATTCCAGATGAAACAATGAATAAATTCTTTTCGGATAAGCTCGACAGTATGTTGAGCAGCTGGTATGTACAAAATGCTTTTCTTCTGGATAGTACAGAACTGGCAGAAGCCGATACCCTAAAACAAACACTTCCCGATTCAATTTATATTCAACGACTGCAATCGCTGCAATCGGCCGTAAGCCTTTCGTACAACAATACGGTAAAAGGGTTTATTACCATGTACACCGTAAGGAAACCCAAGCAGGTGGCTGTAATGCTAGGTTTGGCTAACTATTATTTCCCCATGTTTGAAGAAGCTTTGGCGAAATATGGACTTCCGATGGAATTAAAATACCTGCCCATTATCGAATCAGCACTGAATCCAGGCGCCAATTCTGTTGCCAGCGCTATCGGATTATGGCAATTTATGTATTCAACCGGCAAAATGTATAAACTAGAAATCAGCACGTTTGTTGATGAGCGCCGCGATCCATTGAAAGCTACGGACGCCGCGGTTCGTTACCTTCGCGATTTATACAACATTTATAAAGACTGGCACCTTGTAATTGCAGCATACAACTGCGGTCCGGGAAATGTGAACAAAGCAATTAAACGATGTGGCGACGTAAAAGACTACTGGAAAATATATTATCGTCTGCCTAAAGAAACCCGTGGATACGTACCGGCATTTATAGCGGCCAACTATGTCATGAATTTCTATCAGAGTCACAACATTCTGCCCAAAACTCCAGATTTCCCAATTATTACAGATACTTTAATGGTGAATGACTACCTTCATTTTAACCAGATATCAGAAATAATTGGAATCCCGGTTGAACAAATCCGCAGCCTGAACCCACAGTACCGCCGCGATATTATTCCGGCCAGCAAAGAAAAAGCCTACAGTCTGGTTTTGCCTCAGGATGAAATTTCGGCTTATCTCGAAAACGAATCAACCATTCACGATCACCGCAGAACTGAATTCTTCCCTAACAACCAAATTGTTAACCCACAAGGTTATATTGCCAGTCATAGCCCAAGCGATATAAAAGGAAGGGACAAAGTTACTTATACGGTAAAGTCGGGCGATAATCTGGGTCTCATTTCTGCATGGTTCAGAGTCAGGACTGCCGACTTGAAATACTGGAATGATATTCGTAAAAATTTCCTGAAAGCAGGTCAGAAATTAGTTATTTATGTCCCTGAAGGACAAGGAGAACATTATGCCAAGCTTAACAAGAAAAGTTTTGCAGAAAAGCAACGGTCGCTTAAAGAGAAACCTGTAATCAGTGCACCGCAAAACCTCGCAAGTACAGCTAAAAAGCAAACTACTGAAACAAAAACGGCCCAAGTAGCTACTACAACGCCTTCGGCTGACAAGAAAGATACAACTACTACCGAGAAGAAAGCAGAATCGACAGAAAAAGCTGAATTTGTATATTATAAAGTGCTAAAAGGCGATAACTTTTGGACCATTGCCAAGAAATTTCCGGGCGTTACCAACAGTGATATTATGAAGCTCAATAACATTACTAAAGCAACTAGCCTGAAGGTGGGTCAGATATTAAAAATCCTTCCCAAAGCCTGAAAACAGGGCATTCAAGCCTCATTATAAAACAGAAAAGCCGCTCATCAAACTTGAGCGGCTTTTCTGTTTTTAGCCCAGCCTAAAATATCTGGATATGCTGGAATAATACATTTAGGTGCAGTTACAGAATATATTTCTTTGCCAGTCCTTTTGCAATCAGAATATCATTCAGACAATAAAAATCACCAATAGTTCTGATATCGCTTAATCCAACTAGCAAGCTTTGATCAATTTTAATGTAAACCATTGCGAGATAACGTCCGTATTTTTCACGTTTATCCTTAATGGTTTCAATTATTATGGCATCGTTTTCCCTTAAATGTTCTTTAACGAATACAGAAGCCAAATTACCCTTTTCCCATTCCGAAGAGCCTTTTTTAACACCAAATACTTCGGGCGTATCAATTCCGTAAAGCCTTATCTTTTCACGGTGAATCCAAGCCGAAAGGCCTAAATCGATGTCGATTTCAATGGTATCGCCATCAACTATTTTCCGTACAATTGCATTGTATTGATACATGACTTTTGCTTTTCAGTTTACAAACAACAAGTTACAAAAAAAGCTGCCCGTAAGCAGCTTTTTCAGAAATTATTTTCGTGGTTTCATTCCTTGTTGTTTCGACATCTCTTCCAGTTTTTGCTGAAACTTCGATTTCACAACCGGTTTCTTTTTATTCAACTGGATCTGAGCTCTGATTTTTTCTTCGTCAATCATGAAGCGGAATACGTACATCTGACCGATTGTAATCACGTTGGCCAGGAAATAATAGTAGCTCAGACCTGAGGCATATCCATTCAGGATAAACAGGAACATGACCGGCATAAGGTACATCATTGTTTTCATACCCGGCATGGCTTCAGTACTTTGCGACTGCGAGTTCATGTAAGTCGAAATGATGGTGGTGATCGTCATCAGCAAACAGAATAAGCTGACATGGTTTCCGTAGAATGGGATTGTAAATGGCAGTGTCATAATGGAATCGTACGACGACAAGTCGGTTGCCCAAAGGAAACTTTGTTGTCTCAACTCGATGGAAGTCGGGAAGAAGAAGAACATTGCCACCAACACCGGAAACTGGAACAGCATTGGCAAACATCCGCCGAGCGGATTTACCCCAGCCTTCTTATACAGGTTCATTACGGCCTGTTGTTTTTCCATTGGTTTATCAGTTCCAAACTTGGCATTAATCTCATCAACCTCAGGTTTTAAGGCCTTCATTTTTGCCTGAGAATGGTACGATTTATAGGTAAATGGGAAAATGATCAGCTTAATAAAAATGGTCAGCAAAAGAATAATTACCCCGAAGTTACTGATATATTGCCGCAAGAAATTGAATGTTGGAATAATAATCCATTTATTCACAGGGCGAACAATGGCATACCCAAGATTAATCTGGCGTTCGAGCGAAAGCCCATATTGTTTCAATGTGGTGTAATGACTTGGCCCGAAATAGAATTTCATTTTAACGCTCTCGTTGTCTTTTCCTTCGTATGGCAAGGCAATGTCGGCATTGAAATTCCCAACATAGCGGGGATCTTCCTTGGTAAATTCAGTTTTGATATCGGCAGTTGGGAAAGCATTATCAGCAATCAAAGTTGAAGCAAAGAACAACTGTTTAAAGCTAATCCACTGAGTTTTGGTGCGAAGACTTTCGGTTTCATTTTTACCAGTTGACATTTTTTCAACATCATCTTCCTGGAATTTGTAGTAAATGGTCGAATAGTTGTCTTCGCCATAGCTTGAACGCCTTTCCTGACGAGGAACAGCAACCTTCCAGTTAAAATTCAGGTAGTTCGAGTTGGTTGTGATCACGTTATTCAGGTTAACCACATTCACATCAAATCCAACCAGATAAGAGTTATAACTCAGGCTATATTTATATTCAAGGTACTTTCCTTCGCCAGCCATCAAACGCATCGAAATACTTTTCTGATTTGCGGCGGTACCTTCGTTGAATTTCTCAATCCCTTCCCTTCCCTTTTTGACTTCAGGACCGGTTAATACCAGATTTTCCTGTGTTTCTGACGGAGTAAAATAAAATGATTCGGTTTCGATACTGCGATTTTGCGAGAAGAAATTCATACCAAACTTGCTGGTATTTCCTTCAAACAGAACAAGCGGCTTACCTTCGAATGTTTTGTAATTTTTAAGCTCAACCGAATAAATCCGACCTCCCTTGTTCGAGAAAGTCACTTTCATCAGGTTGTTTTCGATGGTATAAAATTTCTCAGTTCCAACCGATGCATCCGCAAAAACACCAAATTTATCTTTCCGTTCCTGATCGGCAGCAGAAATCACCGAATCACCCTGCACGCCCGAAGCAAGAGTAGCCTGAGCTTCTGCAAGTTTCTTTTCCGACACAATTTTCTTTTCCTGTTCAACCCGAACCAGTTCAATTGAATCGCGCTGGCGCTTGGCTGCAGCAATTTGTTGCTCTGAAGGCCGGTTAAAATAACTGAACCCGATGAGAATTAAAAAAATAAGAAGTGCACCAAAGATCGTATTTCTATCCATATATGAATATTGATTATTCTCCGAGCGCCGCTTTTACAAAAGCAACAAACAACGGATGTGGTTTTAAAACTGTACTGCTATACTCAGGATGGAACTGTACCCCAACAAACCATTTATGAGAAGGAATCTCAACAACTTCAACCAGGTTCGTATCCGGATTTAACCCAACGGCCTTCATTCCGGCCTTCTCAAAATCAGCCAAGTAACGGTCGTTAAACTCGTAACGGTGGCGGTGGCGTTCTTTTATTTCCTGTTTGTTATAGGCTCTGAAGATGTTGGTATCTTTATCTGCAATCTGGCATTTGTATGCTCCCAAACGCATCGTTCCTCCTTTTTCGGTAATACCTTTCTGTTCTTCCATCAGGTCGATTACCGGGCAATCGGTCGTTTCATTCATTTCAGTTGAATCGGCATTATGGAACCCAAGAACATTCCGGGCAAATTCAATTACCGCAATCTGCATCCCAAGGCAAATACCGAAGAACGGAATATTGTTTTCCCTGACGTAGCGTGTGGCAATAATTTTACCTTCAATGCCGCGATGTCCAAATCCCGGTGCAACGATTATACCTTTCAGGTCTTCCAGTTTTTTGGCTACATTTTCTTCAGTAATTTTTTCTGAATGAATCCAACGAACTTTCACCTTGCACAAATTCATGGCACCTGCATGAATGATTGCTTCAACAATTGATTTGTAGGCGTCCTGCAATTCAACATACTTACCCACCAAACCGATTTCAATTTCGTGAGCCGGCTTTTTCAGCTTATTTAAAAAGTCGTTCCAGTCGTTTAGCTGTGGATCGTCTTTCAGCGGAAGTCCCATTTTTCTCAAGACCGTTTCGTCCAGACGCTCTTCGCGCATTTTATTTGGAACCTCGTATATTGTTGAAACATCAATCGACTGAATAACGGCATCGCTTTCCACATTGCAGAAAAGCGCCACTTTCTTACGAAGAGCTGTGCTCAGTTCGTGCTCGGTACGCAATACCAGCACATCGGGCTGAACTCCGTTTTCGAGCAGGGCTTTTACCGAATGCTGTGTTGGTTTGGTTTTTAATTCGCCCGATGCGGCCAGATACGGAACCAGGGTTAAATGAATAACCAGTGCATTGTTGCCCAATTCCCATTTCAGCTGACGAACAGCTTCGATGTATGGCAACGACTCGATGTCGCCAACGGTTCCGCCGATCTCGGTGACCACAATATCGTACTTGCCTTTCGAGCCCAGCACTTTAATTCTTCGTTTGATTTCGTCGGTAATGTGTGGAATGATCTGTACTGTTTTTCCCAGATAATCGCCACGACGCTCTTTATTAATCACCGATTGATAAATACGTCCGGTGGTTACATTGTTGGCCTGAGAAGTAGGAACATTCAGGAAGCGTTCGTAATGGCCCAAATCGAGATCGGTTTCAGCACCGTCGTCAGTTACAAAGCATTCGCCATGTTCGTATGGATTCAGGGTTCCCGGATCAACATTGATGTAAGGATCCAACTTTTGAATGGTTACTGAGTATCCTCTGGACTGAAGTAACTTAGCCAGAGAAGAGGCTAAAATACCTTTACCTAAGGAAGATGTTACACCTCCCGTTACAAATATGTACCTGGTTGCTGACAAAACTTTTAGATTTTAATTGTTTTTAAAGCGAGCAAAGTTAATTAATAAAATGTACCTCTAAAAAATGTTATAAAATTTAATAAATGGTTAACAACAAAAAACCCGCTGAAATTAGCGGGTTTTTCTATGAAGTGGCTATTCGTCATCTTCCATCGCATCCATGATCCTGATTTTCTCTTTCAGGAATTCGATCTTTTCCTTCGTGCTGGCGATCTTCTGATTGACGTCGTCGATCAGAGCCGAAGCGTTTTTCGTGTTGGCAAAGAACCCGATGTTGTTATCGAGCAATGCCAGATCTGATTCCATCTGCTTCAGTTTCATCATATACTTTTCGCGTTCCATGCGCATTTTGCCCTGACCTCTGCCAGAGCCTGTGCTGTTGGCAACCTTGTTTTTGAACTTCATCAGGTTGCGTCGCTTTTCGTCGATGCGCAAAGTGTCGAAATGTTTGTTAATTACATCACGGAACTCGTTCTGGATGGCATCTTTATCTTTAAACGGCACGTGACCAATATCGGTAAACCTTCTCTGAAAATCTTTCAGCTTATCCAAATCAGCACCATCATCTCCGCTTAAAGCGAATTGTTTCACTTCTTCAAGAAGTTCTTTCTTCAGGCGGAGGTTTTCAAGCTGTTCGGTATCGATTGATGAGAAGTGTTTGGCCTTGTTTTCGAAGAAAAAGTCGCAGGCGGCACGGAAACGTTTCCAGATTGTATCTGAATATTTGCGTGGAACCGGGCCAATTTCTTTCCAGGCTTTCTGAATGCTAATGAATTCATCGGCTGTCTTTTTCCAGTCGGTGCTGTCTTTCAGCGCTTCGGCCTGCAAACACAAATCGGTTTTCAGCTGAAGGTTGCTGTTTTGTTCTTCTTTATTCTGGTTGTAGAATTCGCGTTTACGATCGAAGAATTTATCGGAAGCAATGCGGAAACGTTCGTAAATCTTGTTGTTATCCTTTTTAGGAGCGAAACCTATTGTTCTCCAAACTTTCTGAAGTTCAATCAATTCTTTCGATTTTTCGTCCCAGTCACGGTGAGCATCGATCTCAGCATTGGCAATTTCTTCTACTTTTTCGCACAAAGCAATCTTGGCATCGAGGTTCTTTTTCTGTTCGTTTTTACGTCCTTCAAAATAGTCCTGATGTTTTTTGTTGATGATTGAAGTAGCGGCTTTGAAGCGTTCCCACAATTCATCTTTCTTATCGCGAGGAACAGGTCCTACTTCGCGCCATTGCTCGTGGTATTTCTGCAATACGTTGAATGCTTTGATAATGGAAGGTTCAACCAGCAATTCTTCTGCTTTCTCGCAGATTTCGATTTTGGCTTCCAGGTTTTTCTTCAGGTCCAAATCGCGCAATTCCTTGTTGATTTTGATGAAATCATAGAAATTTTCAACGTGATGATGATAGGTGTCCCAAAGATCTTTCAGTTTGGTTTGCGGAACCGAACCAATTTCTCTCCAGCGGTTTTGCAGTTCGCGGAAATCGTGGAAGGTCTTATTGATTGATTCTTTATTATTGATCAGAGCTTTAATCTCTTCAATGATCTCGTATTTTTTCTTGAGGTTATCTTCTTTTTGTTCTTCCGAACGTTTGTTGTGCTCGTTCCTTTTGTCCTGGTATTGTTTCAGCAGGTTGCGAAGGTCCAGTTCGTACGGATCTGGTTCTGCCTTAAATTCTTCCAGGTTTCCACCAGCTTCGGCAAATGCAGCTTTCTGCGCTTCAATATTGGCGCGGTAAAGGCGGAAGAAATTGATTTTAATGGCATCAATATCGTCTTTCACGCTCTCGAAATCTTCGTTTTCGAGTAAAGTGCGCAAAGCGTTAATGAGCTCTACTTCCGACTGGTTAGCATAATCAGCCAGTTTTGCCTTTCTGCTGCTTTCTTCTTCATGTTCTTCTTCCTCCAGAAGGTCTTCTTCCGTAACTTCGATCAATTCCTCGATCGACGGAATTTCTTCTGCAACCGGAGCCTCAGCAACAACAGCTTCTGCAGTTTCGGTGGTTACAACTTCCTGAGCCACTGGTTCAGCGGCAACTTCAGGTTTAACTTCTTCAGTAATTGGTTCAGCTTCGGGTTCGGTTACAGCTGGTTCAGCCTCCTGAGCAACAGGTTCAACTGATTCGGCTTCAACTTCAGGTGCAACTTCAGCAACAGCATTCTCAACTTCATTAACAACAGTTACTTCTGCAGTTTCAGCAACAACTTCAGCAACTTCCTGATCATTAACAGTTTCTGGCTCAACTTGTGCACCACTTAACTCTACTTCCGAGTTTTTTAGATCTTTAGGTTCCATAACAAATAAAATTACGTTTGTAATCACATAGCGAACAAAACGCTCGTTCGGCCTACGAAAATAGATATTACCGGCTAATACTCAAACAATTTACGAAATAATTGTACAAAACTGCTCTACAAACGAGAAAATCTTCAGTTGGCAGATTCAGTCTTTTGGCTATTTAATCGGTGCTTAAGATGAAGAAACTTGCCTGAAATGACACTTTTTTCATTTCACTGAAGCATTCTTATCTTCTTCCGGATGACTTTTCCGGATTATCGAAAGGTTTTTAGCCAACATTTAACACAGGATATTACTTTTGCAAAAAATTTGAATCAGATGCGCATCGATATACTCACGGTTGTTCCAGAATTGCTCGAAAGCCCTTTCAGGCATTCCATTATTAAAAGAGGTCAGGACAAAGGCCTGGTTGAAATTTACGTGCACAACATCCGCGATTTTTCGGAAGACAAGCACCGCCGTACCGACGACTATGCCTTTAGTGGCGGTGCCGGTATGGTCATGACTATTCAGCCCATTGAAAGCGCCATCAATCATTTAAAAGCCCAGCGCGATTACGATGCCGTGATTTATACCAGTCCGGATGGCATTCAGCTCAATCAAAAGGAAGCCAATAAACTCTCAATCCTGAAAAATATCATCATCCTTTGCGGCCATTACAAAGGCATCGACCAGCGCATCCGCGAGCATTTGGTAACCATGGAAATTTCGATTGGCGATTATGTACTGACCGGCGGGGAACTGGCTGCTGCCGTGATTGTCGACAGTGTCGTGCGACTGATTCCCGGCGTACTTTCCGATGAAACCTCTGCCCTCACCGACTCGTTTCAGGACAATTTATTGAGCCCTCCTGTTTATACTCGTCCGGCCGATTACAAGGGATGGAAAGTTCCGGAAATCCTGCTCTCGGGCAACGACAAGCTGATTAACGAATGGCAGGAACAACAGGCCTACGAACGCACCAAACGCCTCCGCCCCGATTTGCTGAAAAACGAATAAAATTCTCGAACTTTTTCAGGAATTGTATGCCATTTTGATGGGAATTACCCCATTGAAAACCAGCTAAAAATCGCTTCCAAAGGAACAGTGATGCCTGCCACCATAAAGCCTGCTAAACGTGATTTTCAGGGAGTATTAAAATAAACTTGAAATAACCTTATGAATTAATTATGGTTTTTATCATGATTTTGAATGAAATAAATATTGATAAAAGCTGATGTTAAATTGACTTTATTTGACAGGATTTTCTTAATTTGGTACTTCACAACCCTGAACTTTGCTATGAAAAAGCAGAAGCACCAACTAGCAGCTCTGTCAAAGCAGGATTCTGAGAGTATTTTTCTTATCGATATTAATGCTCGGATTCTGGATGCGAATAAGGCTGCATGCAATTTATTAGGTTACACCAAAGAAGAACTCACCCGGTTAACTGTAAAAGATTTATTGTCGGCGGACGAAGATAGCCGCTATGCCTCCTCGGTTGAAACATTGTCAAAAGGGAAAATTATTCAGGGTGAGTGGAAAATAAAGCGGAAAGACCAGCAAATTTTCAGGGGCATCGTTTCGAGCAGAAAGCTAAAAGATGACTGTTTGGAAGCCATAGTCCGGGAAATATCACAAGAACCTGATTCCAATGCCTCTAACCAACGATTTCAATTGCCTCTTGATCATTTGCTCGAGGGCTGTCAGGTTATGGGCTTTGACTGGCGCTATCTGTATTTGAACCGAACGGCTGAAATTCATAATCGCCGCCCCAATGCAGATCTTCTCGGTAATCGTTTTCAGGATATATGGCCCGGGATTGAAGAAACCGAAGTATTCCGATTTATCAAGCTAAGTCTTGAAGATCGTATTTCAATCGTTTTTGAATACGAATTTGTGTTCCCCGATGATTCGAAAGGTTGGTTCGACTTAAGTATCCAGCCGGTACCCGAAGGTGTCTTCATCCTCTCGATAGATATAACTGAGCGCAAAAAAGTAGAACAATCGTTGCGCGATAATGAAGCAAAATACAGGTTGGTGATTGACAATACTACCGAATGGATTTATTGGATGACTCCAGAGAAAAAGCTGAATTATATTTCCCCGGCCTGTCAGACGATAACCGGATACTCTATGGAAGATTTCATAGATAATCCAGGCTTAATCATGGAGATAGCTCATCCCGAATACAAAGAAAAATTACAAAATCATTTTTCAAGCATCGGACAACTGAACGAATCCCATCAATTTGAATTCCGGATAATCACCAAAACAGGAGATACAAAATGGATCAGTCACACCTGTAGTCCCATCCTGGATTCTGATGGAAAATTTTTAGGCAGGCGGGCTGTCAATCGCAATATTACCGAC
>JAJZSZ010000407.1 GCA_021849365.1 Bacteroidota bacterium
CATACCAGCAAGCCTAGTTTGTCACACAAATCCCAAAACACATCAGGAGGAGTTACGCCACCGCCCCAGATGCGAACCAGGTTGATGTTGGCATTGCGGCAAAGTTTCAACTCGGCGTCGTAGCGGAGCGAGTCGCGGTTCAGCAACATGTCCGGAACCCATGCGCCACCTACCAAATGAACACGATGTCCATTTACGTAAAAGTCGCGGCGCAGCATTTTGCCGGGCACATCAACAGCTTTTGAAGCAACGGTGCGGATACCGAATACAAAAGTTGTATCGTCAGAAATAACGCCGTTGGTTTCGTATTTCATCTGAATGCGGTAAAGGTTTGCTTTTCCGTATCCTACAGGCCACCACAATTTTGGCTGTTTAATGTTCAGTTTATCGGTATTGGCGGCATTCAGGTCGATCAGAGTAGTTGCACCTGAAGCAATAGTTACATCTTTGGTAATCTGAATTCCTGTTCCTGAGAAGTTTTCAGGACGAATATCCACTTTCAAAGTTCCTTTTGATTGACCAGCGCTGTGGTTTGCCAGTTCGAGTTTGAGCGATAATTTAGCCAGCGAAGTATCCGGAAGGTTTGGAAGATCGGTGATCAAATTCGGGTGTTTGATGGTTACATCACCCGAAGTACGCAGAATAACCGGCTGCCAGATGCCGATATTACGATCGCGTACCGGAGGCATCCAGTCCCAGCCAACAGCACAGAGTTCGGTTACGTTATAGCCAATATCGCCTGTAGGACCGCCGTTCAGGAAGAAATCATCCATCGCTTTCAATTGCTCGGTGTCGGGTAATCCGGGAACGTCAAGCGGGTAAATCTTCACAGCCAGACCATTTTCTTTTCCAGCCAGAATAAGTTTACTGATGTCGAAGCTGTATTCGGCAAACATACCGGCCATTTGAGTTGAATCGGCAATTTGTTTTCCGTTTACCCAAACTGCAGCACGGTAATTAATTCCCTTGAAAATTAACTGGAAGTGGCGTCCTTTGTCGGTTTCAGGAACCTGAAAAGTGGTGCGGTACCAGTAAGGTTTTTTCCATGGATTGCCAACATTAGGGATGTGGCTGTACTGCTCGAGGTTGTACCTTTTGTTGAATTCGTCGTTTGCATCCGGAATAAACATGTTATTCATTCCTGTGTATGGATCAGGATAAACCCGGTTAGCCACCAGCCCGGTCAAAACGGTTGACGGAACCTTCACCGGAAACCAGTAAACATTTGAACGGTAATCGGGTTGCGAAATTTTGTCTCCCGAATCGTTGATTAATTCAGATGATTGCAGATCGAACCTGATCAGTTTTTCCTGCTTAACGGTTTTGTTTTGAGCACCCGCAAAGTGGAATGCTACAAAAAGCAAAAAGGATAAAGAAATAAAAAACTTCATTTGTTAATGTATTAAGGACTAATTTATTAATTGTTCTTTCCTGAGTTACTTACAAAAGAAATGCTTTTGCTGTCGGGCGACCACGATGGTACGTTTATGGTTCCCTGACCGCCGTAAAGGTAAGCAATTACTTTAGGCGCGCCTCCCGATGCCGGCATCAATCGCAACATTACCCTTTTATACGATGGGTGCGAGTTGAATTGGATGTTCTCTTCAAATGAAATAAAGGCAATCCATTTTCCGTCAGGTGAAATGTGTGGAAACCAGTTATTGTACTCATCGAATGTGAGTTGCTCTTTTTCAGAACCATCTGGTTTCATTCGCCACAACTGCATGGTGCCTGATTGGCTGCCGTTGTAATAAATGTATTTTCCATCAGGCGAATATTCGCAACCGTCAACATGTTCGCCTTTTTTGTTGTCGGTTAAGGCAACTTCCTTGTCGCCTTTGAGCGAGTTTTTATAGATATTGTAAATGTTGCTGCCATTTCGCTGAGCCACATAAACCACTTCCTTATTATTGGGAGCCCATCCGTGCAGATACGAAGGAGTGTCTTTGGTAACTAGTTGTGGTTCACCTCCCTCGATTGGAAGCACATAAACCGACGATCCCCCTCCATTCAAACCTTGCCGGTGACTGCTAATACCCAGCATTTTGCCGTCGAACGAAATTACATGGTCGTTGTTGTTGCGGGTAGCGCTTCCTGTGTTCAGTCTTTCAATTTCACCACCTTCAACCGGAATTTTATAAATCGAACCATCCATATTGAAAAGCAATTTTTTTCCGTCGGGCATCCAGTTTGGCGCTTCAAATCGGCCATTCTTTTCATAGATCACCTTGCGATTTCCGTCAAAAACATTAAGGATTTCCATGCGGCAACCCAGATAGCCTTCTTTATCCGGATTGTATGAGTCGGCAACCGGCTGATCGATCCTGACATTCCAAATATTTGCTTTTTCAACGACATCCGGATTATGCGAACAAATAAAAAGCCCGGCCAAAACTTCTTCCGGAAGTTCTTTCATTTCCTGACGACCAATAATTTGCAACGGTTCTCCCGGATGTGCAGCCCTGAAAATGATTGTTTTACCGGAACGTTCGAGCTGAAGGATGGAGTAGTTAGGTTTGGGCGCGAAAATTTCGTCCTCAGGATCGCGCATAAAAGCGCCACGCAAAACACGCCATTGCAAAACGGTAAGCCCATCACCATGCAATACTGCCGATGCATGAACTGCGTTGGCCTCTTCCGACGCGCGTACCATCCAGCCAATTTTACGGTGAGGATCGGTTCCGGTACCTTCAAAAGCGAAGTTTGCCGTCAGGATAAAGTCGCCTTTTAGCTTATTGAAAAGGTAATTGAACTCATCGCGCTCGAACCAGATGTTATATCCTGAGCCGCTGATAGTGTATGTTTGCGTGCTTTCGTCGTACGAAGCGCTGCCAGCTGCCTTGGGAGAGCCAATATCCTTATTGGATTTGAAAATGCCGATGGAATTCTGTGCAAAGGTGCTGAATGTCAGCATGCATAAAATCAAAATGAATGAACTTTTCATACTGCGTAAATTAGGTTTCTTGTTTGGGTTTAAACGTTTCGAATATAAATATTCCTGACGAGAAAAGGGACAGTTTGTCTGAAATACATTAAGCACAATGAACCCTGCCGACCTCAATATTTCTCAGCTTTTAACATCAACTTCGCCTTTCGTGCGATTTTGATTACTTTTGCCTGAAAATTTGAAAATCATGGGAAGAGGCCGGAAAGTTAAGCCGTTTATTGAAAATGTTACGATTACCGATATTGGTGCAGAAGGAAAAGCAATTGCCCGCGTGAATGATGTGGTTGTATTTACAACGCATGTTATTCCCGGCGATGTTGTCGACGTGCAAGTTACTAAAAAACGCACCAAATACATGGAAGCCAGGGTTGTTCGCGTGGTCGAGCCATCACCTGACCGCGTTCCGGCATTCTGTGAGCATTTTGAAGTGTGCGGTGGTTGTAAATGGCAGTTCCTTCCTTACGAAAAGCAGCTTTATTACAAGCAAAAACAGGTTGCCGACCAGTTGCGCCGCATTGGCCGGATTGAACTTCCGGAAATTACTCCAATTTTAGGATCGAAGAAAACAACTTTCTATCGGAACAAACTGGAATTTGGTTTTTCGAACAAACGCTGGCTGACCAGTAATGAAATGGGACTGGAAGGTGACGACATCAACATGAATGCGTTGGGATTCCATGTTCCGGGCATGTTCGATAAAATAATCAACATCAATAAATGCTGGCTACAGGGCGATCCATCTAACCAAATCCGCGATTTCATTAAAAATTATGCTGACGAAAATGGACTGGAGTACTTCGACCGAAGAATTCAGGCCGGATTGTTGCGGAATATTATCATCCGAACTTCGACTACAGGCGATGTAATGCTGATCGTAAGCTTTTTCAGGAATGATAAGGAAGATATTGAGAACCTGATGGCAGCTTTAGCCGCGGAGTTTCCACAAATTACTTCGCTGATGTATGTCGTTAACGAAAAAGGCAACGACACGATTACTGATCAGGAAATTCTGGTTTACAAAGGAAAGGATCATATTCTGGAGGAAATGGAAGGCCTGAAATTTAAGATTGGTCCTAAAAGTTTTTACCAGACCAATTCGGAACAGGCCTACGAATTGTACAAAGTTGCACGTGAATTTGCCGGTTTCAAGGGTGGGGAAGAGATCGGA
>JAJZSZ010000408.1:0-1698 GCA_021849365.1 Bacteroidota bacterium
CGGTCTGCAGGACAATCAGTTGGCAATGGATTCCAAACCAACGGCACTTTGCTCGATCGCGAGTGGGCTAAATTTTTCAAAGAATACGATTGGCTGATTGGGCTTTCACTCGATGGTCCGCAGCACATTCACGATAAATACCGCCTGGATAAAGGCCAGCACCCCACCTGGGCGAAAGTGGAAAGCGTTGCCCGAATGTTGCTTGAAGAAGGAGTTGCCGTAAATGCGATGTGCTGTATCACCGATTATTCGTCGGATTATGCCGAGGAATTGTACATCTATTATAAAAGTTTGGGCTTGACATGGATGCAGTTTATCCCGATTGTTGAAACCGACAAGGAAGATCCGTCGAAAGCCGCATCGTTTTCATTAACCGACGAGAAATATGGTCATTTTCTGGTCAGGCTGTTCGATTTATGGTATGCCGACATAAAAGATGGAGTGGCCACCACTTCGGTTCGCGATTTCGATTCACTTTTTCATCATTACGTTGGACTAGAACCACCGGAATGTGTTCACCAGAAGGAGTGCGGACCGTACGTGGTTATCGAGCATAATGGCAATGCCTATTCATGCGACTTTTTTGTGGAGGCACGCCACCGATTGGGCAATATCCGCCACAACCGGATTATCGACATGCTGAACTCAAAAAAGCAGGACGATTTCGGAAAGGCCAAAGCCCTGTTGCCACGCAAATGCAAGCAATGCCGCTGGTACCACAAATGCTATGGCGGTTGCACCAAAGACCGGATCAAAGATCCGCAGGACCAGCGACAGCCTCGGTTTTGCCTGGCTTACCAAATGTTGTTTGAGCATGCCGATGAGCGACTTAAAAGATTGGCCGACGATTGGCAAATGCGTCAGTCTGATTATGCCCAAAGCCAGCGTACCGGTGGAGTTTTTGATGCTTCGGATTATTTTCTGAAAAATTTGAAAAGGTAAACATCGTCTTTGGTTATTGGTTGTTTAGAAGTTATTCTTAGTGATTCAGCATTCAAAAATTGCTGATCTGTAATCTAATATTCCCAGACTTATGACATTAAGTATTCCTGTCTTTTTCAAAACTACCGTTTCGTCGCTGGTTGTTTGGGCGGCATTAAATGCCTGTCAATCGGCATCCACAAAGAAGGCGACTAAAGAAAATCTGGCGCAGAAGGATTCGGCAAGTTGTTGTACAAGCAATATGCCTTCGCGTTTTGGCGAGGTTTCAGGAACGCAATCAGGAATATCTGCAGACCCTAATGTAAAAGCCAGTTTGGAGAACATGGTTTACATTCCGGGAGGAACATTTACCATGGGTGGTGATTCGGTTTGGGGACGCGCCGACGAGTTTCCGCGCCACCAGGTTAAAGTTTCGGCTTTTTATATGGACAAACACGAAGTTACCAATGCCGAATTCCGGGCATTTGTAAAGGCTACAGGATACATTACTACTGCTGAGCGCAAACCCAATTGGGACGAATTGAAAACCCAACTTCCACCCGGTACACCACGCCCGCCTGACAGTGTTTTGGTGGCAGCGTCGCTGGTTTTTTCACCACCGAATCATCCGGTTTCGCTCGATAATGCCGCCCAATGGTGGAGCTGGGTTCCGGGAGCCAGCTGGCTGCATCCCGAAGGACCTAAAAGCACGATAGACGGAAAAGATAATTACCCGGTTGTTCAGGTATCGTGGGAAGATGCCCAGACCTATGCCAA
>JAJZSZ010000408.1:1708-4104 GCA_021849365.1 Bacteroidota bacterium
CAATGGGCTGGCAAACGGCTTCCAACTGAGGCCGAATGGGAATTTGCAGCCCGTTCAGGCAAAAACCATGTGATTTATCCATGGGGTAACCAGCCCATCGATCAGGGTAGTGTGAAGGCCAACAGCTGGCAGGGACATTTTCCGGATAAGAACTCGGCGAAAGACAACTATTACCGCGTCGCCCCGGTGATGTCGTTTGCTGCAAACGATTTTGGCCTTTACGATATGGCCGGAAATGTATGGGAATGGTGCAGCGACTGGTATCGAAGTGATTATTATCAGCAATGTGTGCAACAGCATATGGTCGAAAATCCACAGGGGCCGGACGAACCACTGGATGTTGACGAGCCCACCGTTCCCAAACGGGTAACCCGAGGTGGTTCATTCCTGTGTACCGACCAGTATTGCTCCGGATTTCGGGTATCGGCCCGCATGAAAACCAGCTGGGACACCAGTCTGGAACACACCGGATTCAGATGTGTGGTATCAGCAAAATAAATCTTTTCAAGTTTGATTGGTAAAGAGAATGTCGAAAAATGGAAGTCTATTGAAGTCAGCTAGCTCTATAACATGAACCGGTCATTTTTTTAGCTCAAAAAATTGTTGCTATTTTTACGGCCATGACACACACGAAGGATTCGGTTTCATTTGAAGACATAAAAAACAACAATGAAGAAGCCTTTAATAAGGCTTTCGATTTGTATTATTCTCGTCTGTGTTTTTTTACCGATAAATTTCTTCACGATTTCGACCTTTCCCGCTCGGTGGTTCAGCAAGTGTTTGTCGATATGTGGATAAAGCGCGATAAACTGCAGGTTACTTCGCTTCAATCCTATCTTTTTCAATCGGTGCGAAATGCTTCGCTCGACATTTTAAAGCACCGCAAGGCTGAATCAAAATACCTTTCAACACTCGAAACAGAGGAATCAGCACAGCTGGCCGACTTGATGGAAGAAGCCGAATTGGCCGACAGGATTAATCAGGCAATACAAAAACTGCCCGAAAAATGCCGCGAGATATTTATTTTGTGTCGGTTTGAAGAAATGAAATATGCCGAAATTGCTATTCGGCTCAACATTTCGGTAAAAACGGTGGAGATGCAAATTGGTATCGCGCTTAAAAAATTAAGAAAAGAATTGTCTGATTATCAGATGATACAGTTGCTTACTGTAATTTTTTCAAAAAAAAGCAAACTTCCTTACAGGGTACTTTAATGGCATGTCGTCTAAGGGGTAAAAAAACAAATATTCCCACTTTGACGAATGGAACAGGAACTCAATCATATCGACATTCTTATTGGAAATTGCCTCAGTGGCGAATCGACCCGGGCCGAAAACGACGAGCTGATGGCTTGGATAGATCAGTCGCCTTCCAACAGGAAGCATTTTGATGAGATCCGGCGAATCTGGGAGAAAAGCCAGAAAAATTTTCCGACAGCAGACATTTCTGCCGACCAGTTAAAAATCAAAGATCAGATTATTCAACAATTGGCCAATCAGCCAAAAACAATCAGTTTGTCGCAATGGATTTACCGAGTGGCTGCAGTACTTGCCCTGCCAATTATGCTTGGCATTGGCTGGTACGCCGGATCGGTTGGTAACCGTGAAACTGCTTTGTGCGAGGTTACAGCCCCAAAAGGTCAGGTTTCAAAATGCGTTTTGGCCGATGGAACCGAGGTTTGGCTGAATGCCGGTACGACCATAAAATACGAACCTACCCTAAACGGAAAAGTCCGCGAAGTGAACCTCGATGGAGAAGCTTATTTTAAAGTAGCCAAAAACAAGCACAAACCATTTGTGGTAACTACAAAATATGCACAGGTAAAGGTGTTGGGTACGGTTTTCAACCTGAAGGCCTATTCCGACGATAAAAAAGTAGAAACTACGCTTGAGGAGGGGAGTGTTGAATTCAGCCTGAATGGAAGCACAAATAAACCTGTGGAATTGAAACCCGGAGATCAGGTGGTTTTTAATACTTCGGAGCAGAAACTGACCATGAACAAGGTGGATACCTATTTGCACACCGCCTGGAAAGATGGTAAGTATGTATTTAAAGATGCTGATTTAAAAACGATTATAACCGAATTGGAGCGTTTATACGATGTGCGTATTCACCTTCAGAACGATTCGCTGAAGCAGGTGCACCTGAGAGGAATGTTTGAATACGAACAGAACATCTTCAGTGCGCTCGAAACTTTGGAACGAACAACAAACATGAAATACCGGATGAACGGACGGGATATCTGGTTGCAATAGAAGATTGCTTAAGGTTATTTTTCTTTACCGCTTGAATTTATTAATAGATTGAACGGTAAGAAGTTGATGGAGATTGTGATACTAACTAAATATAAACTTATAAATTATAACCTATGCTGAAATAACTGTTTAAGTCAGATC
>JAJZSZ010000409.1 GCA_021849365.1 Bacteroidota bacterium
CATCAGCACCCGAAGTGGTCGGGTGAACATTCAAACCATGCTGCTGACCGGCGTGATGGTGAGTTTCATCGCATCGTCGTCGATGATGTTGCTGATGGCGGTGACCAGTTCCGAAAACCTGCACGGCATTATCTTCTGGATCATGGGCTCGCTCGATGAACCCGATATGTCGCTCATATATATTACATTAATTTTGTCGGTGAGTGCGCTGATTTTGTCGTACCTGTTTGTTCAGCCGCTAAATGCGCTCAGGTTGGGCGAAGAAAAGGCCAAACATTTGGGAATCAATACTGATTTGGCCATTAAGCTGTTGTTCCTGATGGCGTCGCTGCTGGCCGGGGTGTCGGTGGCAGTGGCTGGTGTCATCGGTTTTGTCGGGCTGATTATCCCGCACCTGATGCGACTGCTGTTCGGTACCGACTACCGCATTTTGCTGGTCAGTTCGTTTCTTTCAGGAGCCATTTTTCTGGTGGTTTCCGACGTAATTGCCCGCACCATCATATCACCCAACGAGTTGCCGATTGGCGTAATTACCGGTATTGCCGGGGGAATCGCCTTCCTGATCATGATCAGCCATCGCTCTATCCGTTCAATTAACCGCAGCCGATGAACAACATTCTCGCCATACAAAACCTGAGTTGCGGATACCCGAAATTCCAGTTGTCCGATATCAACTTCGAGATTCCGAAAGGTTCTTTCGCCGGAATTATCGGGCCAAACGGTTCAGGAAAAACCACACTTTTCAGGGCGATAACCGGAATTCTGCCTTTGAAATCGGGCCAGATTTTACTTTCAGGAAAGAACCTGAAGGCATTTTCGCTGCGGCAACGGGCACAAAACATTGCCATCGTGAGCCAGTTTATAGAAGCGGGCGACATGAGTGTGGAAGACTATGTGCTGATGGGGCGCATTCCGTACCACAACCGGTTTAACTTTTTCGAGACCGACGAGGATTTCGCCATTGCCCGCAAATACATGGAGTTGACCGATACCTGGCGCTTTAAAGATCAACTGATGTCGGAATTAAGTGGAGGCGAGCAGCAGTTGGCCGGAATTGCCCGCGCCCTAACCCAGCAGCCCGAGTTGCTTCTGCTCGACGAGCCCACCTCGCACCTCGACATTACCCACCAGGTTCATATCTTGAATGTTTTGCAGCAACTGAATCAGGAAACCGGACTTTCGGTACTGATGGTTATTCACGACCTGAACCTGGCTTCGGAATACTGCGATCGCCTGATTTTGGTGAATCAGGGTCGGATTCACACGCAGGGAGTTCCCGAAGAAGTGCTGACTTTCCGGAATATTGAAGACGTTTATCAAACGGTGGTGGTTACTCAAAACAACCCGCTTTCGGGTAAACCGGCCGTTTTCCTGGCTTCAGGAAAAGTGTTGCGGGAGATTCAGGAAAGACTTGCCAACGACCAGAAATCCTGATTATTTTGTTCTGAGTTTTTAGGAAAAGCCGTAACTTCACGATATCCTAAAAAATCAACCATGAATCCATTAATCGAACAATTTGTGTCGCAGAAGCGCATTGCCGTTGTGGGCATGTCGCGTTCGGGAAAGAAATTTGGCAATATGGCCGCCAAAGAATTGAAAGCCAAAGGTTATGAAATTTATCTGGTTCATCCGGAAGCTACTGAAATTGATGGTTTTGCGTGTTCGCCGAGCCTGAGTGGTTTAAATGGTAAAATCGATGCTGTCTGGATTTCAGTTCCACCAGGAAAAGTTTCGCCGGTTTTAAACGAAGCTGCCGAAATTGGACTGAAAAACATCTGGCTGCAACAAGGTGCCTGGTCGGCTGAAGTGCAGCAAACCATCGAACTGCTCGGATTGCCGGTAGTTTCGAAAAAGTGTATTATGATGTATGCGCCGCCGGTAAAATCGGCACACAAATTTCACCGCACTATTAAAGGAATATTTGGCCGATTGTAAAAATTGCTGGTCATTGTTTAATTCAAATACTTATAATATTTATTGCCATGAGAAAAGCTGCTGATTACGAAGAAGAAGATGATGAATATTCAAAGATCATGGGACCAGAGCCCGATTCGGAAGATGAACCGGATGAATGGGAAGATGATGAATGGCAGGAGGACGAAGAAGAGTATGATGATGACGACGACTATTGACGGATATGACTTCGATTCAAGATTCAAAAGTTAAACTATACAATGGCGTTGAGATGCCTTGGGTTGGGCTGGGCGTGCATCGGGCAGGTTCGGGCGATGATGTTATAAATGCCATGAAATGCGCTTTGCAGGCGGGTTACCGAAGCATCGACACGGCCACCTATTACCAGAACGAACACAGGGTAGGGCAGGTGGTTGCCGAATGTGGTATTCCGCGTGAAGAAATTTTCCTCACCTCGAAAGTATGGAATAGTGATCAGGGATATCGACGGACGATTGAAGTGTTTGAATCGAGCCTCGATAAGCTAAAAACTAGTTACCTCGATTTGTACCTCATTCACTGGCCTCAGCCCGAAACAACTTTCGAAACCTGGCGGGCAATGGAAGAATTGTACGAAAAAGGAAAAATTCGGGCCATCGGAGTCAGCAATTTTATGATTCCACACCTGAAGCGACTGATGGAAAACTCACGCATCAAACCGATGGTGAATCAGGTAGAGTTTCATCCAGAGTTAATTCAACCTGAATTACTTCAATTTTGCAAGGAAAATCAAATCCAAATGGAGGCCTGGCGTCCGATTATGAAAGGACGGGTGAATGAAATTCCATTACTTCAGGAATTAGCCGAAAAATACGGGAAATCGGTGGTTCAGGTGGTTTTGCGCTGGGACATCCAGAAAGGAGTGGTGACCATTCCAAAATCGGTTACCCCGGAACGAATCATCAGTAATGCCGATATTTTTGACTTCGAGCTATCGGCTGAAGATGTCGCCCGCATTGATGGACTGGATCGGAATGCCCGTATTGGAGAAGATCCGTTTCAGATTAAAATATAGTCGGGAACCAAAATAAAAAAGCTGGACTATGATTATCAATCACAGTCCAGCTTTTTATTGGATTAATATTTCCAGAATAGGGCTATTCTTCGAATTTTACATTGACGCTGCCACCCGAAGCATGAATGTAAACAGGAATTCCGCCTTTATTCATTGCGCCTTTCACGCGGTCTTTCTCCGCTTTTCCTGAAAAATTCTGAAGGTCGATATTTACCCGGTCGGATTGCAAATCCAGGTCGAGGCCAAGGTTTTTGCCGTTGCGAATAAGTGCGTCAACGCCGCCACCGCTCGATTCAAGGGTTAAATCCTTGCTTAGGTTTTTGATGTCGACATGAACTGATCCGCCGCTCGATTTGGCTTTCACCGAAGCGCATTCACCTGAAACATGCACACCACCACCGCTGCTGCTTGCTTCCACATTTCCTTTGATGTTTTTCAGGCTAACGCCTCCACCTGAACTATGAGCGTAAACATTTCCCTGTGATTCTTCCAGGGTTACGCCACCGCCGCTCGAACTTAAGCGCACATCGCCATTTTGGTTGGTAACGTGCACTCCACCGCCTGAAGAACTAGCTTCAGTAGTGCCGCTTACATTTTCAAGGTGAACACCACCTCCGCTGCTTGAGAAATCGTGCGTTCCTTTTACGCCAGAAATTCTTACACCGCCTCCGCTTGATGATACCTTACACGACATTTCTTTCGGAACGATAATGGTTAATGAAATGCCCACATTGTTCCAGAAGTTCATGCGCATCTTGCGTTCAACAATTGCAGTAACAGATGAACCGTTTTTCGAGAAATTCACATCAAATGCTTCCAGAACTTCTTTTACCAATGGGTTGTTTGGTGCTAAAAGATTATTGTTTTTTCGCACAAATGCCTGTATAATTACTTGGGGTTGATCGTGTGTTTCCACTTTTACTCCTCCACCCGAAGATGAAGCGTTGAGCGAACCAGGCTCTTTCATCTCAAAAGTTTTCGTAATGGTAGGCTGGTCATCCTTCGCAAATCCATTGAGCGAAAACATAGATATGATCATTGCAACGAATGTGAACATTTTTAGAGTAGTCAAAATTTTCATACGTAAATAATTTGTTTTTTAGTTGAG
>JAJZSZ010000410.1 GCA_021849365.1 Bacteroidota bacterium
TCCGATCTGTAACCAATCAGGAACAATCGGCGACCGAAGAAGAATACTATTACCACAAGGTAGCAGCCAAGCAAACTCTCTTTTCTATCGCCAAACAATATGGCATTACGCCTAACGAGTTAATCCGCAACAATCCCGAAATTACCAATGGCGTTGCGCCCGGACAGGTGTTAAAAATTCCGGTGAGCAGCACTACGGAAGGGAAAAAAGAAGGAGAGACAGCGGACAATCAGACCAAACCGCTTGATGTGTCGGAATATAATGTGCACCCTGTTGTATCGGGCGAAACACTGTACAGCCTCGAGCAGCGCTATGGCGTTACACATGATGAAATGCTCAAATACAATCCGGCGCTTCAAAATGGATTAAAAGCCGGGATGAAGCTGAAAATTCCGGTAAAACCTGTGGCTCCGCAAGCTGAACCGATTGTTGCTCCGGAAGCACCTATGACAAAATACAAAGTTGAACGGGGCGAAACGCTTTTCTCTCTGGCCAACCGTTTTGGCGTTGACGTAAGCGATCTGAAAAAGGCCAATCCTTCGTTGCTTTCGCGCAGTCTGGAGACAGGCGAAACCATTTTGATTCCGCAGCAAAAAACGCAATCCACTTCTGAAAACAAAACTTCGTCATCAGGTATTTCCAGGCCAACAGAACCTGCCAATCAACCGATTGAACAGCCAACGGATTGCTTGCCTGAGAAAGTTGCCAAAAGCCAAAAATATAAAGCAGCTCTTTTGTTGCCATTGTACCTGGCCGGAAACGAAAATCCGGAGCCGGCAAGCCTTAGCAAAGCGATGCTGATGAGTAAGATCAGCATTACGAAGCAGATGGCACCCACTCCGGGCGATACCACTGTTGTACTGGCCGGTGTCAATATCGATCAGCGGGCAGCTGGATTTCTTGAATTTTATGAAGGAACCCTGCTGGCATTGGACAGTTTACAGCGCAAGGGTATGAACATTGAATTGTTTGTGTTCGATGTGAGCAACCAGAAGATGATCAACGCCCTGGTTCAGATGGAAGAGTTCCGCGATCTGAACCTGATTATTGGCCCTGTATATCCTGAATTACAGGAAACAGTAGCTGCTTTCGCAGCCAAGAACCGCATCCCGATGATTTCGCCTTTGGCTTTCAACGGAAACTTCGAACAGAACAATTCGTGGTATTTCAAGGTAAATCCTACGCGTGAATACCAGGTGGAACAGACAGCAACATACGTTGCACAGGAAATGGGCGATAAAAATTTTATCATTCTGCAGCAAGGCGGGAGTTCCAATTCGGCAGATGCCCAGCTGGCCAGGCTTTGTAAGGAGAAACTGGCTGCCAATCCAAAAGAAGCACGCTTTCACGAGTATAATCTGCAACAGGGAATCAATTCGCTTGTGCCCCTGATGTCGGAAACGGGCGAGAATGTATTTCTGATTTCGACCGATAATGAAGCTCAGGTAAGCATGGCTGTGACCAACCTGACTTCGTTAGCTGAACATTACAACATTGTATTGGTTGGAACGCAAACGCTCGCAAAACTGAAAAGTATTCAGACAGAAAACTATCACCAGATTCGGTTACGTTATCTGTCGCCTTATTTTGTTGATTACAACCGTCCTTTAGTGCGCAGATTTGTTAGCCAGTACCGCGATAAATTTGCTACTGAGCCCACCCAGTTTAGCTTTCAGGGATTTGATGTGGCTTATTATTTCATGAGCGCTCTTTTCAGCTTCGGGAAAGATTTTCGCAATTGCCTGCCAAACTACCCGATGGAATTAACCCAGATGAATTTTAGTTTTGGCCGGGTTACACCAATGGGTGGGTTTGCAAACCGCAGCTTGTTTATTACCGGCTACGAACGTAATTTTGATATTCTTAACATGGGAATTTACGGAACATCTGTTGAGGGAAAACAATGATTTTGATACCATTGTGTTGCCGAATCTGGTAAAACATCGTAATTTAGGTCCCGACAGAAAACAGATTGTATGATATTGGCAAACACAAATTACAGAAAAGCTTTTTTATCGGTTGCTGAATGGCCCGGTAAAAAGGCTTTTTTAGTTCTTTGTGGATTTTTGCTTGTTTTCAAAGCTTTTTCATCCCCCGGAATTGAAGCTGTAAATAACCTGAATTTCGACTTTTATTCGCAGGAACATGGTTTGTCGAATAATCAGATTCACAGTATTCTTCAGGACAAAAAAGGGTGGATGTGGTTTGGAACTTCGCAGGGCGTCTGCCGTTTCGATGGGTATGAATTCACTGTTTTCAAGAACGATCCGGACGATTCGACCAGCCTAAGGGGAAACCTGGTGCGGGCTATTTTTCAGGATAGCAAGGGGCAGTTGTGGATGGGCACCGAGAATGGTGGTCTCAATAAATTTAACCGTGAAAAGGAAAACTTCAGTCATCTGTTCGGTTCGGGGCCCAAAGCGCTATTGAAGAATGTTTCGGTAACTTCCATACAGGAAGACAAATCGGGCAACTTGCTGGTAGGAACTGAAACCAATTTGTATGTGATTAAAGACGAGAAAGAATATGCCGAAATCCGTCCTTCCAATCTACCTGCTTTTTCCGATTATTTCAGGGTATTGCGTACTGATCCTTCAGGAAGGATATGGATAGGAACCAATCACGGATTATATGTTTACGATTTAAAAACGAATAGGGCTGAAAAGATCAGGCTTCCGCAGGTAGCATCAGCTAACGAAGAGATCTGGGAAATCCTGATCGATGATGATGGTACTGCCTGGATTGGAACTTATTCGAATGGTGCTTTCGTGGTTAACCAATCGACACTTGAAGCCAGGCACATAGACATCGATCCCGACAATGAGCGGAGCAATACGGTGCGCTCGGTGTCGAAGGATAAAAACGGGAAATACTGGATTGGCACGCGGGGCGGTTTGTACATTTACGAAAAGCAAAAAGGAGCTACTGCATACTACTATCACGAAGAGCGTGAACCGAAAAGTCTGGTAAATAACTCGATTCAATGCATTGTTCACGATTTGAAGGGCGATGTATGGATTGGAACCCGCAACGGGATAAACTTCCTGATTGAAGAACGACAAAATATTCATGGTTTTAAGTCGATGCCGGGCGATAACCGCTATTTGAACAGCAGCGAAATATATGCTTTCCGGGTCGATCCATCAGGTGACATCTGGGTTGGGACCGAAAGCGGAGGTATTAACATCCTCGACCGGAATACCGGGCGTTTCAGGTATCTTATGCCACAAAAAGGTAATCCTAATTCGCTCTCGAGTAACTGCATCAAGGCGTTGCTCGACGATGGCCAAGGCAACCTCTGGATCGGTACATTTCTGGGTGGACTGGATGTGCTCAACCTGCGTACCCAAACATTCAGGCATTATACCAACAATCCGTCTGATCCGGGCAGCTTGTCGGATAACCGTGTTTGGGCTCTCCTGAAAGACAGTAAAAACGATATCTGGATTGGAACTACCTCGGGAGTCGACCTGTTTAACCAGTCATCTGGCACATTTAAACATTACACTAACCTGAGCGAGGGACAGGTAAACTGGTTGGCAGAAGACGATCAGCATTGCCTGTGGATTGGCTCCGATTTCCTGACCATCTTTAATCCGAACGACCAGAGTATTATCCGTGTCAATGAATCGACGCGTGGAATGCTTCAGGATTCGAAAAAGCGTTTCTGGCTGGCAACCAATAACCAGGGGCTGGCACTTTATTCCAAAGAAAAGGGTGTTCAGAAATATTATACCGAGAAAAACGGACTGGCCAACAACCAGACACTGGCCATTCTGGAAGATGACGACCACTTTTTGTGGATCAGCACGACTAATGGGCTTTCGAAATTCGATCCGGAAAAAGAACGCTTCCATAATTTTTCGCTGAAAAACGGATTCCAGAACAACCAGTTTACTTATGGTGCTGCTTTGAAAACGAGAAACGGCGAGTTACTTTTCGGTGGTATCTCTGGCTTTAATGTGTTCGATCCGGCTAAAATAAAGGCAGGCGATTACTTTGCACCCATTGTGTTGACCGATTTGAAAATCTTTAATAAGTCAGTAAAAATTGGAAACAGCAAAAGAGATGTAC
>JAJZSZ010000411.1 GCA_021849365.1 Bacteroidota bacterium
CAAAGAATATTTAAATATATTATGTATAAAACTTATGAAGAAATTTAATTTGATTGTTTCAGTTTTGTTTTTGTTATTCGCGGCAACAACCGTGAACTCACAAGTCACAACCCCTGTTGATTATGTGAACACATTGATGGGGACTGATTCCGAAGTTAAGCTGTCGAACGGGAATACCTATCCGGCCATTGCCTTGCCATGGGGGATGAATTTCTGGACCCCGCAGACCAGTAAAATGGGCGACGGATGGATATATAGTTACAATGCCAATAAGATACAGGGGTTCAAACAAACCCATCAGCCAAGTCCTTGGATTAATGATTACGGGCAGTTCTCACTCTTTCCATTAACGGGTGATTTAAAAATCAAGGGGGATGACCGTGCCAGCTGGTTTTCGCACAAGGCAGAAACAGCCAAACCAAATTATTACAAAGTTTATTTGGCCGATTATGATGTGACAACCGAAATTACCCCGACAGAACGCGCCGCGATGTTCCGTTTTACATTTCCTGAAAACGATAAATCGTATGTGCTGATTGATGCTTTCGACCGCGGGTCGTATGTGAAAATTATTCCTTCAGAAAATAAAATTATTGGATATACTACCCGTAACAGTGGCGGGGTACCAAAGAATTTTAAAAACTTTTTTGTGATCGTGTTCGACAAACCGTTTGCCAAAAGTGATACATGGAGCAAAGATCACCTGGTAGAAGGGACTAAAGAATTGCAGGATGACCATGTTGGAGCAGCTATTCGGTTTAAAACAAAAAAGGGCGAACAAATCTGTGCACGGGTAGCTTCTTCTTTTATTAGTTATGAACAAGCCGGGCGCAACCTGAAAGAATTGGGGGATGATTCGTTTGATCAGGTAAAAGCCAAAGGCGCTGATATTTGGAACAAGGAATTATCCCGTATTGCAGTAGAAGGAGGAACTGATGATCAAATTAAAACATTTTACTCAGCCCTTTACCGGGTGTTGCTTTTGCCGCGTAAGTTTTACGAGTTTGACGAAAAAGGGCAGGCGGTCCATTACAGTCCATACAATGGCGAAGTGTTGCCCGGATACATGTTCACCGACAATGGTTTTTGGGACACTTTCCGTGCTGTTTTTCCATTCTTCAATTTAATGTACCCTTCCCTGAACGAAAAGATTCAGGCCGGTTTGGTGAACGCCTACAAAGAAAGCGGCTGGCTTCCGGAATGGGCCAGCCCAGGTCATCGCGATTGCATGATCGGCTCCAACTCTGCAACATTGATTGCCGATGCCTGGCTGAAAGGTTGCCGCGGGTACGATATTGAAACCTTATGGAAAGCAGTGCTGAAAAATACGGAAAATGCAGGCCCATTGCATTCAGTTGGCCGCTATGGAGTTGATTATTACAACAAACTCGGATACATTCCTTACAATGTTGGCATCAATGAAAATGTGGCCCGTACACTGGAGTACGCGTTTGACGATTTTTGTATTTACCGGTTGGGGAAAGCGCTGGGGAAACCAGAGAAAGAAATAGCGGTTTTTGCCAAACGCGCAGAGAACTATAAAAATGTATTTGACAAGGAAACCAGCCTGATGCGCGGTAAAAATGAAGATGGGACTTTTCAGTTGCCATTCAATCCCTTTAAATGGGGCGATGCGTTTACCGAAGGGAATAGCTGGCATTATACCTGGTCAGTGTTTCATGACGTCCAGGGGCTGATAGACCTGATGGGAGGCAAAAAGAAATTTGTTGGCATGCTGGATTCAGTTTTTGTGCTTCCACCAGTTTTCGATGATTCGTATTACGGGAAGGTAATTCATGAAATCCGTGAAATGCAGATATCCAATATGGGACAATATGCTCATGGGAACCAGCCTATCCAGCACATGATTTACCTTTACAATTATGCCGGGCAGCCTTGGAAAACACAGTACTGGGTCCGGGAAACGATGAACAGGATGTACAGGGCCACACCTGATGGTTATTGCGGCGACGAAGACACCGGGCAGACATCGGCCTGGTATGTTTTTTCGGCTATGGGATTCTACCCGGTTTGCCCCGGAACGGACCAATATGTGATAGGCGCGCCGCTGTTCAAAAAGGTTACGGTTAGATTGGAAAATGGCAAACAGATAACCATTGATGCCTTGGAAAATAATTCAGAAAACAGGTATGTAAAAGCAATAAGTTTTAATGGGAAAC
This sequence comes from Bacteroidota bacterium, assembly GCA_021849365.1. Lineage (GTDB taxonomy): Bacteria > Bacteroidota > Bacteroidia > Bacteroidales > Prolixibacteraceae > Aquipluma. Next base: position 2,181 of record JAJZSZ010000411.1, read on the forward strand.
CCTATTCCAAGAACTGGCTGAACCACCAGGAACTGATGAAGGGACCCTCCCTGCGCTTCAAGATGAGCGACACTCCCAACAAACAAAGGGGAACGAAAAAAGAAGATTTACCCTATTCGTTTTCGAAAGATATTCGAAAATGATCATAAAATATTCAGCTTTTTTACTCAAGAATATGGATTTATCGGATAGAGGAAGGCTTTATATAGGAAAAATTAATGGTTATATCTGCTTACATGTAGATGAATGGGGTGCATTTTGAAATATCAAGATTCAATTGTCCGATACTGAAATAAGATTGTGAAGAAATAAATTGAACATTGAAATCCGGATCAATAATCAAGAAAAACCAATGAAAAGTAACATTACAAAAGCATTTACGTTGTTGACGACAGGAGTTATTGCCGCTTCCTGTACGTCTCGTGCTCCCCAAGCGGTGCAAAAGCTGCCGAATATCATCTACATTATGAGCGACGACCATGCTTGCCAAGCTATCAGCGCTTATGGGTCCAAACTGATTCAAACACCGAATATCGACCGCATTGCAAATGAAGGGGTGCGTTTTACAAATTGTTTTGTGACCAACTCATTGTGTAGTCCCAGTCGGGCAGTATTACTTACAGGGATGTACGGTCATCTTTCAGGAGCCAGAGATAACTCATTTTCGATGCGGATTGATTCAGGAGTTGTTACTTTTCCCATGTTATTGCAAAAAGCAGGATATCAAACAGCTATTGTGGGGAAATGGCATTTGCTAAATCGGCCCAAGGGATTTAATTATTCTTCCATTTTAATTAATCAGGGGCAGTATTATAATCCTGATTTTATTACCAACGGAGATACGGCGCGTGTGCATGGCTATGCGACCAACATCACCATGGATAAAGCCCTCAACTGGCTATCCAGTACGCGAAATCCGGACAAACCCTTTTGCCTGATGATCCACAATAAAGCGCCACACCGCAATTGGTTGCCTGATACAACCGACTTGAAAGAATTTACAGATGATCTACCATTGCCGACAACTTTATATGATGATTATTCCGGACGCGGAACAGCAGCACATGAGCAAATGATGGAGATCGGCAAAAACCTTCATCTTACTTCAGACCTCAAAGTCGGTGTTTCTGAAAAAAACAGTAAAGGTAATTGGCTTATCGGTGAGTTTCAGCGTATGGATTCAGCACAACGCAACGCATTGATTCATTTTTATGCGAAAGAAGATACACGTGTTGATACGACAAAAATGACCAGAAAGGCATATGTGGCATGGAAATATCAGCGATACATCAAAGATTATCTACGTTGTATTCGTTCAGTAGATCGAAATGTTGGCAGGTTGTTAGGCTATTTACAAAAAGCGGGCTTGCTTGAAAATACAATAATTGTTTATACCTCAGACCAGGGATTTTATTTAGGTGAACACGGATGGTTTGATAAACGGTTTATGTACGAGCAGTCACTAAAAACCCCATTGCTTGTGCGCTATCCGTCCTTGATCAAAGCCGGGACCGTTAACAATACCAGTGTAATGAATCTTGATTTTGCCCCAACGTTTCTTGATTTGGCTGGATTGAAAGAACCAGAAAACATGCAAGGAGTGTCATTGCTGCCATTATTCAAGGGCAATACACCAAACGACTGGAGAAAAGCCATTTATTATCATTATTATGAATATCCGGGTTGGCATGCAGTCAAGCGTCATTATGGGATTCGCACGGAACGCTATAAACTGATCCATTTTTATTACAACATTGATGAATGGGAACTGTACGATCTGAAAAAGGACCCGGATGAGATGCACAATGTGATTAATGATCCGGGGTATACGCAGGTAAAGGATTCATTGACCATTCAATTGCATCAGCTTCAAAAGAAATATGGTGATTCTGAT
>JAJZSZ010000035.1 GCA_021849365.1 Bacteroidota bacterium
AATGGTCAACAACATTACCTGTTTCAAACAACAGCTTCTTCTTCCCATCGGCAAGCTTAGGTTTTGTCTTTACTGAATTGCCAATGTTTAAAGAAAGTAAAGTATTCTCGTTTGGAAAAATAAGAGCTTCGTTTGCCCAGATTGCCAATCACGCAACGCCTTACAACACTCAAAACACATATACTTTAGCTCAGATTACTGATGGCTGGGCAACAGCCAACTCTTTCCCGTTTAATGGTATCGCCGGTTTTATGCCAAACAATGTGCTGGCCAATTCAGAGTTGAAACCTGAGAGCCTTGTTTCGCGCGAGTTTGGTTTGGAATTGAAACTTTTGCAAAACCGGTTGAATTTCGACTTTACCTACTACAATAATCAAAACCGCGATTTACTGATCCAGGTGCCGATTACCGGAAGTACCGGATATAACAGCCAGTACAAGAATGCTGCAACAATGGAAAATAAAGGGGTTGAGATTATGGCCAATGCTGTTCTGGTAAAAACACCTGATTTTAATTGGTCGCTATCGGTAAACTTCACAAAAAATAAAAACAAAGTGCTTTCATTAGCGCCTGGAGTCGATAATATTAGTTTGGGCGGCTTTACTGGTAGCACCATTAATGTGGTTGCAGGTGAAGCTTATGGAAGCATGTTTAGTACCGGATTTTACAAAGATGATCAAGGCCGTGTAATTATTAACGACGACCCAACAAGCGCCGGATATGGCTACCCGATTAAAGATGAAACGATGAAGTCGCTGGGACAGATTTCTCCAAACTGGACCATGGGCATCAATAATGAACTTTCATACAAAGGAGCCAGCCTTTCATTTTTATTCGATATTAAAAATGGTGGTATCATGTGGAATGGTACAAAAGCCCGTTTAATTGGTTTTGGTACATCAAAAATTACTGAACACCGCGGTGAAACAGTTGTTTTTGAGGGTATAAAAGGACATATCGAGAACGGCGAAATTAAAACTTCAGGAGCAAAGAACGACATTCAGACAACATACTCGCAGTATTACTACCAAAATATTGGTGGTGGCGCCAGCCCTGCACAGGAACAGTTTGTTGAAGAAACCGATTGGGTTCGTTTGCGCGAAGTAACTGTTTCGTACGAACTGGGGAAATTGCTTAAAAAGACAATGATTAAGCAGATGAAAGTGTATGCAACCGGTCGTAACCTTTGGTTATCAACGCCATATGATGGCATTGATCCAGAAACCAACCTGATGGGAGCATTTAATGCTCAAGGTCTCGATTATTTTAATATGCCCAATACCAGATCGTTCGTATTTGGTGTAAAGCTTGACTTTTAATTAAAAAAACTGCCGATATGAAAAAGATAATTTTCACTTTAATAGCAAGTGTATTTCTGTTCAGTTCATGCGAAAAGTGGATTGATCCGGATATTAATGTCAATCCGAATAACCCAACAAATACTGCAATGGCACAGTTAATTGCGCCTATTGAGGTAAACCTTGCCTATATCGTTGGTGGTGAGCTCACCCGGTACAGCAGCGCCTGGATGCAGCAAATTGCCGGTCTGCAAAGCCAATCATCAGAAGTTGATTTATATATATTGGGTGAGTCGGATGTTACCAATGCCTGGAGTTACAACCTTTATGCCCCGGGAATGATTAACACCAAATTACTGATGGAGAAAGCCGCTTTGGTCAATTCGCCTCATTATGCTGCCGTTGGCAAAATTTTAATGGCTTATCACCTTGGAGTAACCACCGATCTTTGGGGAGATATTCCGTATTCTGATGCGCTTAAAGGCGATAAAAATGAATTTAAGCCTAAATATGATTCCCAGGAGAAGATTTATACCACAATTTTCACCTTACTGAATGAAGCGATTACCGATCTGCAAAGTGCTAAAAGTGTATATAGTCCTGGTGCCGAAGACGTTATTTATGAAGGTGATTTAGCAAAGTGGAAGAAAACAGCTTACGCACTTAAAGCACGCTATAGTTTGCATCTGGCGAAAAAGAAGGGGACTACTGCATATTCCGATGCACTTGCTGCCCTTGCGAATGCATATCAAAGTAATGACGACGATTTTAAACTGATTTTTGGAAGTGCCTACAACAATGCCAATCCGATATACAAAGCAGAGCAGGAACGTCCGGGATATATGTGCGCCAATTCAACCTACATATCCAAATTGAAAGAAAAGAATGATCCACGGTTACTGGTATATTTCGATGGTAGCGTGGGATCGGCTGCCGGCGAAAACAACGCCAATGCGTCGAAAGTTGGAACAGCTTATGCTTCAGATATTTCTCCGGTATATTTAATTTCCTACGTAGAAACTAAATTCATTGAAGCCGAAGCCAGTTTGAAAACCAACGACAAAGTAAGAGCGGCCAATGCTTACAACGATGCACTGAAAGCATCGCTTCAGCGCGAAGGAGTATTTGGCGACGGTACATGGTACACTGCCCAAAAAGAAACAGATGCCACCATTACGTTGGAGAAAATTATGAACCAGAAGTACCTGAGTTCATTCCTTCAGCTTGAGAGCTGGACCGATTGGCGAAGAACAGGTTACCCTGCATTGATAAAGGCAAACGGTGCTGTAATTTCAGAAATTCCGCGTCGTCTACCTTATCCAGATGATGAACGGCTTTACAACGGCGACAATATGCCTGCTGGCCTTACTCTTATAAGCAGGGTATGGTGGGATGCAAATTGATTGATATTTATTCAGGCTGGCTCATATGAGTCAGCCTTTTTCTTCCAGATTTTTTCAGATTTAATTGATTTTGCTGAGAAGTTGTCAGCCAAAGAATTAAATGGGCTTATACATTATCGTTTACCAGCTGCAAATTGTCGTTCATTGAAATAAGTACTTCAATCCAAATCTTATTGATATGTTTAACTCGCAAACACATAACGCGATTTTTTTCATGTATATTAAACAGCAAAGTTATCAGGTCAATATTTATGTGTTTTAAATTCTTGACAAATAACTGTTAAGACATTAAGCTGCCAACCCCCATTTGGCAGCTTTTTTATTTTATAAACTTCCGTGAAATAACTTTGGGCAGGCAGGCAATTTTTACTGATTACTTTTCCTGCAAAACCTTCACTCATTTTAAAATAGAATCAATAAAAAACAAAACGTCCAATTTTACATCTATACCTGTAAAATTGGACGCCAATCAATAAACTACTGATTACAAACAGTATAAGCGGAGAGAGCGGCTCTTTCTCTCGAACCTTCATTAAGTATTATAGAAATTTAAAATACTATAAATAAGAATACTAGACTAATTTTAGAATAAGCAAAATATCTTAAGATATCTTCATATTTAATCAAAATTGGGTGTATATTTGGGTGCGAAAACAATTGCACTCACTCATGAATATAAAACGGAACATCATCTTCACACTCGAAAGAAGGAAGAAAAATAATGTATTGGTTACCGACAACATGCCCATTCGAATGCGGGTTATCTACGGCGGAACCCGGATCGAATTTAGCACGGGATACCGAATAGATGAATCGAAATGGGACGCAGACAAGCAACGGGTAAAGAACGGATGTACAAACAAACTTAAACAAAGCTCGTCTGAAATCAACGGGGATCTATTAAAATATTACACCGATATTCAGAATATTTTTAAGGAGTTTGAAGTAAAGGATGTTACTCCCACCCCAGAACAACTAAAAACTGCGTTTACAAAAAGGAACAAAACGAGTAATCCTGAAGAAACAGAATCAGAAAAAACCACGGCTACTTTCATGAATGTTTTCGATGAATTTTTAAAAGAATGTGGAAAACAAAATAACTGGACAGATTCTACATACGAGAAATTTGCAGCGGTAAAAACTCACTTAACCAATTTCAATTCCAACCTAACATTTGAAGTGCTGGACGAATCTGGCTTAACTGAATACGTGGAGTATTTAAGGGATAAAAAGAATTTACGGAACAGTACGATTGGAAAACAGATAGGATTTCTCAAATGGTTTCTTCGCTGGGCATTCAAAAAGGGTCATCACAACAACAATGCTTTTGAATCATTTAAACCCAAACTAAAGAACACCCAAAAGAAAGTAATTTTCTTGACCTGGAATGAGTTGAATAAACTTCGTGATTATAAAATTCCGGCAACTAAACAATATTTGGAACGGGTCCGGGATGTGTTTTTGTTCACCTGCTTCACTGGGTTAAGGCATTCGGATGTGTATAACCTGAAAACAAGTGATATTAAAGATAATCACATTGAAATAACAACCGTTAAAACGGCTGACAGTCTGATTATCGAACTGAACAACCATAGCAAATCCATTCTGGATAAATACAAAGATGTTCATTTTGAGAACAATAAAGTTTTGCCCGTAATTACCAACCAGAAAATGAATGAATATCTGAAAGAACTGGCCGAACTTGCTGAAATCAATGAACCGGTTCGGGAAACTTATTATAAAGGGAATCAGCGCATAGACGAAGTTACGCCCAAGCATGATTTACTGGGAACTCATGCAGGGCGCAGGACGTTTATTTGCAATGCGTTATCTTTAGGTATCCCGCCACAAGTAGTTATGAAATGGACAGGACATAGCGATTATAAGGCGATGAAGCCCTACATAGATATTGCTGACGAAATAAAAGTCAGTGCAATGGAAAAGTTTAATCAACTGTAATGAAGGATAAGCTCATAACATCTTATCTAATCCAACTATCTTTGAAGCATAATATAAATAAATAGTCATGTTAACAGCAGAAGAAATTATATCCCTAGCAAAAAGCGGAGAGGGATACAACGCCGATTTCAAACTAAAAGTACCGAGCAAAGTTAGGGAACTTACGGAAGAAGTCTGCGCATTTGCCAATAGCGAAGGAGGATTCCTGCTGATAGGCATTGACGATAAAGGGCAGATTATTGGAACTGAAATTGACAATCCTAAACGTTCTGCCATTCAGGACTCCATAAGAGACATATCCCCAGCTATCCATGTGGATATTTATTCTGTAGATGTTGATGGTAAAAATGTATGGGTGATTGAAGTCCCATCAGGGAAAGATAAACCTTATGTTCTTTCCGGGGCAATATATTTACGGGAAAGTGCCAATTCTCAAAAACTGACAACTGCCGAAGAAATCCGAAGTTTCTTTCAGAGCAGCAATCGCATTTATTTCGATGCTGTTCCGTGTATAAAATTTGATATCGAGAAAGAACTGGATGATGATATGTTTAATCTGTTTCGTGCAGAATCTGGTATCTCCGGGAACATTTCCACACATCAGATATTGAATAATTTGCAGGTGTTAGATGAATCGGGTGTAATTAAAAATGGTGGAGTATTGTTCTTTAGCAAGCAACCTGAAATTTCATTTCATCAGGCTGTTACCCGTTGTGTAAGGTTTAAAGGGAAAACCAAGGTACATATCATTGATGACAAAACATACGGAGGCCCATTATATCAACAGTACCAACAGGCTGAAAAATGGATAAAGGATAAACTTGAAGTAGCCTATATCATAGAGGGTATGGGACCTCGTAAAGAAGTCTGGGAAATTCCTCTTACTGTTTTTAAAGAATCGATTATTAACGCTCTTTCACACCGGGATTATTACGAACAAGGTGCCATTACAATGGTGGAAGTTTATGATGACCGGGTAGAGATTTCCAATCCGGGAGGGTTACTTATTGGTGTACAAAAGGATTTCGGCAAAAAAAGCATGACCAGGAATCCTCTTGTTTTTGGTTTATTTACCCGTATGAGTTTAGTGGAACAAGTTGCATCCGGCATTCCACGTATGCGCAAAGCAATGAAAGAAGCAGGTCTGCCGGAACCAACATTTACAACTGATGGAGGTTTCTTTACCGTCGAATTTAAGCGTCCCCAAAAGAATGACACTGCAAATGACACTGCAAATTCAACGAGTGGCACTACAAATGGCATCATAAACCCGATTGATGGCACTATAAATCTGGAAAGTTCTATCGAAGAAATAGTTTTAAAACTGATAGCTGAAAACGCGGGGCTATCCGCCAGAAAAATATCAAAACTAATAGACAAAAGTTTAAGATCAACCATGCGATACCTGGATAGTCTTAAAAAATCTGATAAAATTGAATTCCGGGGAGCATTGAAAAACGGAGGTTATTATTTAAAATAAAATCAAGAATGGAACAACTTCAAAACATTCAATCCGTTATTGAGTACTTTTCAGATATATATTCTTCTTGGCAAGAGATTAATCGATTGCTCAGAAATAAAATTCAGAATACTGATTCAGGAGATCTGTCTTCTCAGGAATTCTTATTCTCATTCTATAATAAACACAAGGAATCCAATGTTTTCCACACTAATCTTTTAAACCTTATTTTGGCCAGTTCTGCCGAAAAAGCCGGAGTTATTACTACTCCATTGCTTGTGCTGTTAAGGGAGAACATATCAATTTTTGAAAAGAATAAAGAAATCCTGGAAAATCTGAGTTCCTATAAAATGATAGAGCAATCTTTGCTATATTATCATGACACAAGAATTTCGCTAGAAAAAGATTTGGAACTGATAAAGACATACCCTTATCCTACGGAAACAGAACGTCAGATGCTTATTGATGAGACACGAAAGGAATTAAACGATTTATCTCGTGAAGTAGAAAAAGAAAGAAATCGGATTGCTCCATTTTGTGACAACTTTTTCCCTGGCATTTGCCAACTAAGTAAGGAACTTATAGCATTCATTAATGCCTATATTCCTGAAAAGGCCGTGATTGCTGAGAATCAGGCAAAACCAGTCAGACAAAATATTTCCAATGGCATTTTAGTTAAGAATGACCAGACAGATAAAGTGGATGAACCAGACGCGATTTTCAGGACAAGAATGTTTGAAAAGTTCCTGATACTTGAAAGAAGGCTCATCGCAGATAAATATCTGAAGGAACAAAACCAGAATAAAGAACTCCGTTGGATTTCAACCCATGAAAACGGAAAACCAGACATCAAAAGGTTGGTTACGTTTTTGGCCGGGATGCTCGATAATAACTATTTTCTCCCCAACAAAGACCCAAAAATAAAAGCGTTTTTTGAATCCCGATATCATATCACCATCGGGCAAAACTTTGAAAGGAAAAGACGTATCCTGCTTCTAAATGAATACAAAATAGTATTTCATAACTATCCATTTTAATGAAGTTGAAACGGTCGTAATACGAAATTACATCACCTATATCTTTTGTATATCAATGAATATCAGCAAGTTATATCCTCAATAACTACGATTCCCTGATACTCCAGGAAACTCAAATTAATATTGCGGCATGATTGATAGACCGGCCGGCTATCGTTATGTATCACGTAAAATTAATTTGATATGAACATTAAAGATTTAAAAGAAAAGCCTATCTGGCAAATGACAGGGGAAGAGTTCTTGTTCCTTCAACAAAACTCGGAATCCAAACAAGTTCAACCGGCAGCAGACGCAGTTCCCAACACTCAAAAGAAGTACGTCTATGGTATTGCCGGTATTGCCCGGTTATTCGGATGCAGTACTCCAACAGCCAACCGAATCAAACAAAGCGGGAAGATCGACAAAGCCATTACTCAGATCGGCCGAAAAATTATTGTGGATGCAGAACTGGCTCTGGAACTGGCCGGGCGCAAATCGGGCGGAAGGAAGTAGGCAATGATAAAGTCGAAACAACCGGAATCAGGCACAGTGATCGACTTTACCGAGCTTTGGCAAAAATCACGACTGTTAATAACGGATGAGTTTGTTTCTCCGCCAGTAATTGTGAAGGTGGACGATTCAATCATCTGTACATTGGGAAATTTCAGTGCTTCAACCGGTAAGGCCAAGAGCAAGAAAACATTCAATGTCTGTGCTATTGTTGCGGCGGCTTTAATCAACAGTACGGTGCTGAATTATTCAGCCTCGATGCCAGAAGGTAAACGCAAAATTCTGTATGCAGACACCGAACAAAGCGCTTTTCATTGCCAGCGAACATTGAAACGAATCCTGAATCTGGCCAATCTTCCTTTAGACCAGCAACCTAATTCTTTGGAGTTCCTTTCCCTGCGAAAGTATTCCCCAAGAATACGGCTGGCCATTATCGAGGAAGCAATCTGCCACTCGGAAGGTTTGGGACTGGTAATCATTGACGGAATCCGCGACCTGGCTTATGACATCAATAGCCCGGGCGAATCGACCGATTTGATTACGAAACTGATGCAATGGACAGACGAACAGCAGGTGCATATCCACACAGTTCTACACCTGAACAAAGGGGATGACAATACTCGCGGGCATCTGGGAACAGAACTGAACAACAAGGCTGAAACCGTTTTGCAGGTAACCAAAGACGAGCTTGACAAGGACATCAGTTCGGTATCTTCCATGTATATCCGGGATATCGATTTTAATCCGTTCGCCTTCCGGATTAACAGCATTGGATTGCCCGAGCCAGTGGAAGATTACCAGGTCAAGCAGGCTTCATCTCAAAAGGGTTTCGATTATCTCGAAGTTCCTGAGGGCAGGCACATGGAAGCATTGGAAAACCTATTTGCTGATGCAGAACTGATCTCGTACTCCAGTCTGATCGATAAGTTACAGAAAAGCTATGCTCAGGTCGGTTATTCTTTCGGAGTGAACAAAGCCAAATTATTGAAAGTATTTCTGGAAAATAAGCGGATGATTCTCAAAGACGATAAATCGTATCGGTTTAACCCTGATTTTCACTTTTGACCGGTTTAGTTTAGTCTGGGTGTATATATAATAAACCATACTAAACCAGTTTAAGCAGTTTAAACCGGGTTATCGTACTAGGGTTCCGGTATGGTTTAGGTTAAACCACTAAACTAAACTCCAATCCGGGTTTATCAAATAATCAGGCAGGCCAAAAGAAAAAGATACGGATATAAATACGATGGTATGTTGGTGCATAGGTACATCAGTACGTTGGTACAACAATACAACAGCACGTCAATGTGTCAATACCACTATACAACAATCATTCAATTAATCAAACATTCAACTTTAATAACATGAATATCAGTGAAGCAAAAAATATAGACTTGGCAGATTACCTGCAATCCATCGGAATAAGTCCCTGCAAAAAGCAAGGGAACAGCCTTTGGTATTATTCGCCTTTCCGCAGTGAAAGCGAACCTTCTTTCAAGTTAAACCTTGCCTTAAACCAATGGTATGATTTCGGACTGGGTAAAGGCGGTAACATTATCAACTTTATCCTGGAGCAACACCAATCCAACAATGTTTCGCAAGCTCTTCAAATCCTGTCCGGGAATGCTCCAAAAATTAAGCCCCATTCGTTTTCTTTTCGCCAGCAGGAGAATTTACCTTGTTTCAAGGACATTCGGGTTAAACCGCTTGAAAACCCAGCTCTAATTCAATACCTGAAGGATCGGCAGATTCATATTAGTTCAGCCCTGAAAACCTGTAAAGAGGTGCATTTCAGAACCAACGACAAGGCCTATTTTGCCATTGGATTTGAAAATAACCTGGGTGGATTTGAGTTGAGAAACAAGTACTTTCAGGGTACTCTATCTCCAAAGGGAATTACCCATATTCCGAACGGGAAGGATACCTGCTGCATTTTTGAGGGATTTATGGACTACTTCTCATTTCTGACCATTGCACAGAAACAAACTTCTGGTACCGGCAACATAAACAAGCAGGATTACATCATCCTGAATTCCGTAGCTAACGTTTCCAAAGCAATAGGCACCATTACAAATTATAAGGAGAAGTATTGCTATTTGGACAATGACAAAGCAGGTGTTTCGGCTTTCCGTGAGATTCAGGAGAAATGCGGACAAAATGTAAAAGATATGTCTGCCACATACCGGGAATACAATGACCTGAACGATTACCTCTGCCAGAAGAAAAAGACCTTGGACTTACCTCAAAAATTAAAAAGACTGGGATTGAAACGGTAAAACGTAATCCGGCTGTTAATCTTTGGTTTTATCGGGGAGTAAGTTGGTGTTGTGCCAGACCTGTAAGTCAGTAGCAGAATGGCGAATTATGAATAATTCTGAACCGAAATAAATAAGAATGAATAGTAATAAACATTTTCGAATAGAAACAGATAATTTATTCATTATTAGCCGTATTCATGCAGAACTATCCCGTCTGAGTGGGGAGCAAGTTTGTGTATCGGTCTGCCCGATACCTTGCTCTGCGAGGCTAAAAAACATCCCGTCGGTCTAATCAAAACATTTAAATCATCAATCATGCAAACAATTAAAAACAGAAATATTGGTGGCAGGCCACCCAAAGCACCTGCCGAAAAGAAGGGGTATAAAATCACGATCAAAATGGACACAGAAGAATATTATACACTTAAAGCCAAGGCACGTGATGCCGGGATTAACCGCAGTGAATTTATCCGCCTTTGTATCCGGTCAAGTGTGGTAAAGCAACACCTCACATCGGAGCAGATGGGATATATACGGCAACTCAGCGGTATGGCTAACAACGTTAACCAGGTTGCACACCGGGCAAATGCTGCCGGGTATTCCGATGTACACAGGCAATGCCTTTCTATGAACGAGCGGTTGGACAACGTAATCAAAAAGATTGAAGATGATTGCTAAGATTGTACAAGGCCGTGGGTTTCGTGGTGTGGTAAACTATGTCCTGGATAAGGACCATTCTCATTTGCTTTATGCTGAAGGAGTAAGACTGAAGGACAAAGAATCCATTATTCAAAGTTTTGTTGTCCAGCAAAAGCTTAACCCAAAAATAGCAAAACCGGTTGCACATATTTCGCTGGACTTTTCGGTCCAGGATAAAAACCGGCTGACCGATCAATTTATGGCTGGTATGGCACTGGAGTACATGGAAAAGATGGGATACAAGGACACACAGTACATCATTGCCCGGCACCACGACACAGACCATCCACACGTCCATATCGTGATCAACCGGATTGATAATAATGGGAAGCGGATCTCCGACCAGAATGAAAAGTTGCGCAATACCAGGGTCTGTATGGAGCTAACTAAGAAGTACGGCTTGTATATTGCTTCTGGCAAAGAGAACGTAAAAGAACACCGGCTAAAAGAGCCGGATAAAACCAAATACGAAATCTATCACGCCCTGAAAACGGCTATTCCAAACGCCAAAAACTGGATGGAATTAAAATCGGAATTACTCCAAGTAGGCATCTCAACTGAATTCCGAAAAAACGGGAATACAGATAAAATTCAGGGCGTCCGGTTTGGAAAGAATGGATATGAGTTCAATGGTTCTAAGATTGACCGGGCTTGCAGTTATTCCAAAATCAATTACCAGTTGTATTTAAATGAAAAGCAACACCATAGCGAAAGTCTGCATCATTCCGCTCCAAACTCATCGGATCAACTAAACCAGCAGGATAATACAATTGATGTTGCTTCAGGAATAGAGAGCGCAGCTTCTGTATTGGACGGACTGTTCGATTTGCTGAATACTCCACCTCGTTACGATGAAAACGAAGCCGATTTTTTAAGAGAGGAAACAAAAAAGAGAATTAAGAAGAAAAGTGACCAACACCGGCACAGATTATAACAAAATTTAAAATCAACATTTATGAGTAGTAGTAAAATGGATTCTTCGGCAGTTTATGCCCTGTTTGAAGAATTAAAACAAAAAATAGATGAGCTGGACAAAAATTCAATTCCTGACGACCAAACAAATTCAACTGGAAATTCGGAGGAGCTCATATCACTAATCGAGGAATTGAAAGTTAAGCTCAACCAGCCGCAGTTTTCAAAAAGACAAATTGAAAACCTGGGACAGATTGCTGCGTATTCGATTGACAAAGTCAACGCGAATTTCAGTAATGCAATTGCTGAACTAAACGCAGCAATCAAACCAATTAATGAAAAAATCAACCAGTTTAAATCTCAGCAAAATGTGATTATTCGCAAAGAACATATCTTCAGCATCGATTTTAGAAACAGTAAAGCAGCTCTGACAATGACTTCGATGGGGCTAATCATTTTACTTTCTTTTGGTGGCAATATCTGGCTACTCGACAGAAATAACCAATTAAAAGATAATGATTTGAAATATCGCTATATCAAATCAATCAGTGGAATTAGTTCGGAGAATCTGTTCAAACTTGACAGAATTTTTAAATATCCGAGGGAGGAGAAAAAGATTAGGGAGATTCAGGTGAAAGTGGAGAAATACCAAGCCCAGCGACCTAATAATTGAAAAGTTTAGGGTTTATTTTTAATATAAGGGCTCACTTGTATTAGGCTTCATTCGATGTTTTAAATTATTTTATCAACAATTCGATAAATTTTCATTTTTTCATCATACTGTTAAATGGTCATTTTTTTACATGAATGGTTATTCTGAATATATGAAATTTAACTTTATAAGAATTTAAGTTAAAAAAAACAAGAGGTGTTGATAAATAATTATTGACACAATGGATACAATTTGTGAGGGTTACCTTTCGTACTTCATTGTAATCAATATGTAAACATCTACAACAAATTTTTGGTAACACATAAATGTGTTACCAAAAATTTGTTCTTTATAATGGAAACAATTACAACATAAAAAGGGAAAAGCCCGGTCCCTTTAAAAGAAACCGGGCAGTAACAATTTGTTTTTACCAGAAAACGGCAGCAGGAACTGCCCTTTTCAAAAACGTTTTAAAACTATGAAAAAATTCAGACTTTTAGCAGCCTTTGCTGTAGTATTAACTGTTTTTGGCGCTTGTACGAAAGACGAGCTAAAGACAATCCCGGATGAAGGGATTGCAAAAACAAGTAAAGCCGATGTTTATCTCGAAAACGACTACCTCGTTGTTAAAAATTTTGAAGCAGTTGACAGCCTAAAAAAGACGCTACAAAACAAATCGCTTGAAGAGCAATCACAATGGGAGAATCAACTAGGTCTAAAATCTGCAAAAATGTTCAGAGTTCAATCTTCTGAAAAATTGGCTAGTTTTCAGAATCAGGTAGATGCTGAAAATTACATTAAAGAACTGATCAGTGAAGGCTATTTCAGAATGAACGATTCCTCTATGTGCTACCCGTTTTACAATCGTTCTTGGGATTGTGTGTTAAACAAAAAAGGTGTTATTAAAATTGGCGATATTTTGTATTGTTTCAAGAAGGATGCCGAAGTTGCGATCCTAGATGGAAGTGCCAAAACACTAAATCTTTATCTGTCAAATGGCAATAATCTTGACAATTCAAAAATCAAAGTATTCGCCTTTGAAAAATTGAAATCAACTACACCTACAACATATGGATTGGTCAAAGACATAAATCAAAGCACAAGTAGCAAAAGATTTACGCTTGGCTTATTCTGGGAACCTGTATGGATTACAGTAAAAGATGTATATGGGAATGATGTGACTGTCCAATCGGGGAATATGTATCAATTGTATTTTCACAATGAAACAAAAAGTCTTTGGTGGTGGAATGATAATAGAACTTATTTCTATAACAGGCATATAAGTCTTGACCTAGGTGGAAATTATGATCCAATTAAAGGACAAAATTTTTATCGATATATTGACAATACTGCGGGATCCTTTTATCAAGTTAACAGTACATCACTAGCCAATGTATATCAAGAGGTAAGACGCTGGGAATTCGGTTCTTGGTATGATGTAGGTACATTTCCATCATATCCCGGCGCTACTATCAATAATTTTAGTTGCCAAGGAGCTTGCGATACATTTGGTGGCATTACAAATCCAATAACGTTAACCATTAACTAAAACAAATATGAGGCTGTCTAAAAAGTCAGTCAGAGCGTCATTGCGAAGGAGGAACAACTGAATCAATCCAATGATAACAGATTTTTAGTGACAGGAAGTTTGATTTCTGGCACTTTGAGGACAGCCTTATATTCTAAATAATACAAAATGAGAAAAAACTTATTACTTTTTATTTTTTTGAGTTATTCATTCGTTGGTTATTCCCAATCCAAGATCGAATTTGGGTTAACTACCGAAGGCTCTTGGTTTACCCCCAGACCTAATAACAAATATTCGGAATCGAATCGTAATGGCTGGGGTACCGGAATCGGCGTTTATGCCTCGCACAACCTTTTTTGGCGATTTTCAGCAGACATTGGGTTAGCGTACCGTTACAAGCAAATGCAACAGCATTATACCATGCCATACACTGAAACCGGCGGAGAGGGGTACGGCTATCCCTATCCACAGCGGGAAGAAGGCTGGATCAAATATCCACTGCATTATGTGGTTTTACCGGTTCATTTACAATTGCTGACTGGCAAATATTTCTTTGTCCGCGGAGGCATTGAGGTAAGTTGGATAACAAACCATGATGTTGGAAGCAAGAAATCTGAATATAACTGGACAGCAGGATTTGGGAGTCAAAAACACAAACTGAAATGGTCGCTTAACTTAATCCGCGGGTTTAAAGCTGTGGGATTTATGAACGGATTGTATACCATCGACAACGGTAAATATTTTAGTGCTACTGTTTACCGCAATCAAATGCTCCAACTTACCTTTTCATATCCCATCTGGCAAAAAAAATAACATGCGTTATTCTATCTTTCTTTTTATTGCATTACTTCCTTTTTCATTATTTGCCCAACAGCGTCGCACTGTTTCGGGGTATATTACCGATGCCCAAACGGGCGAGCAATTGTATGCGGCAACTGTTTTCGACCAAAACTCACAAGCCGGAACCACGAGTAACCGATTCGGATTCTTTAGTTTAAGTTTGCCTGAAGGCCCGGTTAAGCTCAAAATCTCGTTTGTAGGATACACCTCACAAGACCGAATGATTAGCCTGAAATCCGATACCGTGCTAAAGATCGCCTTAAAATCGGACAATAAGCTGGACGAAGTGCTTGTTAAAGGTAGTTCGAACAGCCTGGCCAGCAGCAACAGGTTGGGTCAGGTTAAACTATCGGCCAAAGCGCTGGCCAAATTACCTTCGCTGATGGGCGAAAAAGATGTGATGAAAAGCATCACCATACTGCCCGGAGTACAGCAGGGTAGCGAAGGAAGCGCAGGTATTTTTGTGCGTGGTGGCAGCCCCGATCAAAACCTGATTCTGTTGGACGATGTTCCGTTGTACAACGTCTCCCATCTGTTTGGTTTTGTATCGGTTTTTACACCCGAAGCCATCAATAGCATCGACTTTTACAAAGGCGGTTTTCCGGCACGATACGGTGGGAGGCTTTCGTCAGTGGTCGACCTCCGCATGAAAGACGGCAATAAATACAAACATGAAACCAGCATTAACCTAGGTTTGATTTCGAGCCAGTTGACCACCGAAGGCCCCATAAAAAAGGGTGAATCGTCTTATTTTTTCTCGGTACGCCGAACCTTGCTCGATTTAATAGTAAGAGGAGTTGCTGAAATCAGTCAAAAAGGAGCAGACGAAAAAGTTATTCCGGCCTATGGATTTCACGATATTAACGGGAAAGTAAATTTCAAGCTGAATGGGCACAACCATCTGTATTGGAGCTTTTATTCCGGAAAAGATAAATTGTCGATTGATTACACCGACCACTCCAAATCAATGACGAAAGAAGAAACACAAAACTCCTATGGATCCATGCACTGGGGCAATGTGATGACTGCGCTGAAACTAAACTCCCGACTGAATTCCAAACTATTTTTGAATACCACGTTGAGCGGAAGTATCTTCAAGTACGGTGATTTATTTAAATCAAACACCGAAACCATTGTGGTGAGCGATGTTTCGAAAAGTAATTTCGGGCTCGAATATCAATCTCAAATCCGGACAATTGGTCTGAAAACAGATTTCGACGTATACGGCAAATCAAACCTTCCTTTTCAGGTCGGATTGTTTGCAAGCGCCAGCGCTTATTTACCCGGGGAGCAACAAGTTCAGCGGGACGAGGTGATCGATGAATATTCGAGCAATGAAATTTCAAGCCTGGATTACGGAATTTATATAGACAAAAGATTTAACCTGGACAATCAATTCAATCTCACCACCGGCCTACGAAACGCGTATTATACCATACGAAACGAAAAGACCTATGTGGCCTTCGAGCCCCGGCTAAGCCTGACATTCACGCCTGACAACAATACCAGCTACATGGCTTCGTACGCGTTAATGACCCAACCCATTCATCTATTGTCGAACGGCAATGTTGGGTTACCTACCGATATTTGGGTTCCTTCCACCCAAATCATCAAACCCGAAACTTCCGACATCTTTTCCATCGGTGTTAAAAATGCGCTTCGGCCCGATTTAAAGCTTTCGGTTGAAGCCTATTACAAATGGTTAAACCACGTTATCTCATTCACCGAGGGCGATGGAATACTGGATGTTGACCAAAACTGGGAACAAAAAATAACTTCGGGAAAAGGACGCGCCTGGGGCGTGGAAACAGAACTCAGGCACAACACATCGAAATTGGAAAGCTGGATTGGATACACACTGGCCTGGAACGAGCGAAAGTTTGAAGACATCAACAAAAATCGCTGGTTTCCCTATCAATACGACCGACGACACAAACTCGACCTGGGGATAATCATGAAATTAAGTAAAGATTGGTCGGCTTCGGCCACCTGGACTTATCAATCGGGAGCACCGGCCACCTATTCCGGGCTCGACTATGCAGGCTTTCCCAATAACCTGAATGATGAGACTACTGAATTATTTTCAGGCAAGCCGGTTAACACCAATCGAATTCAGTATTATCCCTCCATTAACGGAGTGCGTTTACCTGCTTACCACCGGTTGGATATTGGATTGACCAAAGAATGGACGGCCTATGGAAAAACAAAAGCGCTGTCGTTAAGCATTTACAACGTGTATTCAAGGCAAAATCCCTATTTCATTTATGCCAAAACCCGGCCCGACGGCTCAACCGGGTTAAAACAATTCTCCCTGTTTCCGATCATTCCGTCAATCAGTTACCGTATCAGTTTTTAATCTCTCAGCCATGAACAAATATTACCTATTAATACTCTTATTTCTGGTGGTGTCGTGTACCAAAGATCTGGAGTTGTCTTACGAAAAGCCAGATCAAACTCTGGTGGTCAACTGTCTTTTTTCAGAAGATGAATCGTGGAAAGTGACTCTGACCCGGATAAAATCGTATAGCGATCAATCAGACACGTATGTGGAGGATGCCCGTGCTGCAATCGTTCCTGAAAACAACGACACCATTCATCTGGAATATTCGAAAGATGGCATTTATATTTCGGATGAGAAGCCAATAAGCGGAATGCAATACCAACTGATTATCCGTGATTCCAAAGGAAAAACAATTACTGCAACAAGCTCAATTCCGGTAAAACCGGTTGTTTCCAACACAATAGCATCAACTCAGCAAACCATGTATTATTCAAACGCCAATATAAGCGATTACTCGGTAATGCCTTGGAGTTTCAGGATTTCAGCCAACAACCAGCCCAATTACGTTCATTTCAGGTTATCGCATTTTAATACTAAATATGGATATTTGAGATACATGGTGACTAAAGAAACCATATCGGCCCTGCATGCGAAGAAATTGAATGAGGATTTTATAACCGAACTTGAAAAATTGATCGGAGTGAGTATGGGCAATTACGAATACTGGCGGATAATTAGAGAAATCGGAGATAAATATGAAATCCCATACAACGGCGGCCTTGGTATAGTCTTTTCAAATTTAAAAGAAATAAAGGTTACCACCCGCTATGACGATGCCTTTTTATCAGGCTACCTATTCTCGAACAGCCTTGGTTTAACTAATGTTTCAAGAGATATCTGGAATGTTTTGGGAGAATATAACGGTGAAAAAGAAGTCAGCCTTTTTGTTTCCGACCTTCCGGTGCTGACCAAAGGAGGTCAAACCGACTTTAAAGAAGAATACTGGCTCGAAGTAAACGGAATGAGCGAGGATTATTACAAGTACCTGAAAACTTACATTAAACAAGTTGAAACCAAAGGGAATCCATTTGCCTCGGTGATCGAAGTCCAGTCGAATATTCAAAATGGTGTCGGTATTTTTGCCGGATATAACCGCCAAATGATACATTTCTACGATTATTAAGACGAGTTGAGCAAAAATGATTCTTCAAAATGCACTGTCAAAAGTTACTACTAAAAACACCCAGCTTCACATTCTAGGGTGTAAAACTGGGTGCATTTCAACTAATAAGCTGATTACAAACACTATTTGCGGAGAGAGCGGGATTCGAACCCGCGGTACCCTTTAGGGGTACACACGCTTTCCAGGCGTGCCAATTCAGCCACTCTTGCATCTCTCCTGATTATTATGTGGCTTTTATTTTCGCGCTCGAAAGTACGAAAAAAACCAATAGAAAAGCTATTCGCTCATTTCGCCAATCAAACTTTTATTCAGGTGAAGCTTAATTTCGTCGTGGTCTAAACCCTGTCCCAAAAGAAACATTAGCTTGGTGATAGCGGCCTCAGTTGTCATATCTTTGCCACTGACAACGCCAGCGTTTTCCAGCTCAACTCCGGTTTCGTAGCGAGTCATATTAACTGCTCCGCCCTGACATTGAGTTACATTCAGAAATATTATTTTTCGCTTAATAGCATTTTTGATCTGGCTGATCATCCAGCGGGTAGTCGGAATATTACCCGAGCCAAACGATTCGAGCACCACTCCTTTCAATCCGGGAATGTTCAGGATGTTTTCGAAAACCATCTTGCCAATTCCAGGGAAAATCTTCAGCACCACCACATTTTCATCAAAACTTGTGCGAACCTTCAAAATTCCTTTATTTGGGAACCGATTGATATTCTCCTGGAAATACTTAATCTCGACACCAGCTGTGGCCAATGGCGGATAATTCACTGATGAAAAGGCACTGAAATCGTCAGCATGGCGCTTCGAAATGCGGTTTCCGCGGTAAAGCTTTTGATTGAAATACACACACACCTCAGGTACAATTGCCTCGCCGTTTCGTTTGGCTGCCGCAATCTGGATCGAAGTTATCAGGTTTTCCTTTCCATCGGTTCGCAAAATTCCAATGGGTAATTGCGAGCCAGTCAGTACAATTGGCTTGTCCAGATTTTCGAACATATAGCTCAATGCCGAAGCTGTGTATGCCATGGTATCGGTGCCATGCAAAATCACAAACCCATCGTATTTGTTGTAGTTTCGTTCGATGGTGCTGGCTATCTTCACCCAAATGGCGGGGGTCATATTCGATGAATCTATTGGCGGGGTAAAAGTTACCACCGAAAGATTCACTTCTAAACGATCTAGTTCGGGTACTTCTTCCTGAATCTGATCGAATTTTACCGGAACAAGAATACCGTTGGTTGATTTTTGAACCATCCCAATGGTGCCACCGGTATAAATAATAAGAATCGACGGCTTAGTTTCCACTTGTTTGTTTTATTGGTCACTGAATATTAAATACCAAATAAAGTACGGGCATTTTCAGTGGTAATCTTTGCGATATCACCAACTGCCATGTGGTGAAGATCGGCAATTTTTTGCGCAATATAAACAAGATATGAGCTTTCGTTTCGTTTTCCCCTGAAAGGTGTTGGGGTTAAATATGGTGAGTCGGTTTCAATAATGATATGCGAAGGGTCAACCTTACTGATCACTTCATCCAAACCACTCTTTTTAAAGGTAATAATTCCGTTTACTCCAATTTTAAATCCAAGGTCGGTAACCATCTGAGCCTGTTCAACAGTTCCGGAAAAGCTATGAAAAACACCTGTAAGGTTATAATCTTTTACTTCTGAAAGGATCTGGTAAACTTCGTCGAACGAATCGCGAACATGAATCACAACAGGCAACTTGTACTGGCGGGCTAAATCAAGCTGAAAACGGAAGGCATGAATTTGTTCTTCCAGAAATGATTTGTCCCAGTATAAATCGATACCGATTTCGCCTATCCCATAAAATTTGCGTTTTTTTAGCCAATATTCAACCAACTGTAATTCTTCCTGATAATCCTGGGTTACCGAAGTTGGGTGAAGCCCCATCAGCGGAAAGCAAATATGCGGATAGGTATCAACCAGGTCGAGCAAATTCTTCACTGATGAACTATCAATATTCGGAAGAATAATCTTCCGTACATCGTTCGAATAAGCCCGCTGGATCACTTCGTCCAAATCGTGAATGAAATCAGTTGAATAAATATGAGAATGTGTATCAATCAGCATTTTTTCGCAAAATTTCACCAAAATAAGGAAAAATAAAGCACCTGAATATGAACGGAATATTATCTTATTGTGTAGAAAACGAAAATCATATTTGTTTTTGCAAACTACGACTGAATACCTTGATTAAGGTAAGCTTTAGAAATAAAAGTGTCCTGCAATTTTTTTCCGGAGAATTATTTTGCAGGACACTACTAAAACTATGACTTATATACTATTATACAATTCCTTGTGCAAGCATGGCATCAGCCACTTTTACAAAACCTCCAACATTTGCACCCACAACATAATTCACTTTATCACCCTTCTTTCCGTATTTCACGCAGGTTTCGTGAATGTCTTTCATAATGCGGTGCAGGTACATATCAACTTCTTCTCTTGGCCAGTTCATGCGGATAGAGTTTTGCGACATTTCTAACCCCGAAACAGCAACTCCGCCAGCATTTACGGCTTTCCCCGGAGCATAGCTGATTGTTTCTGTAAGGTATTCCATTGCCTCAGCGGTACAGCCCATGTTCGAAGTTTCGGCAACAAGCTTACATCCGTTTTTCACCAGCAATTTGGCGTCATCCAGATTCAGTTCATTTTCAGTAGCACATGGCATGGCAATATCAACCGGGCATTCCCATGGTTTTTTACCGGCAAAGAACTGTGCTCCAAATTCGTTGGCATAAGGCTCAACCACATCGTTATTCGACGCACGCAACTCGAGCAAGTAATCAACTTTTTCGCCAGTGATACCGTCCTTGTCATAAATGTATCCGTCAGGACCTGAAATGGTTACTACTTTTCCGCCCAATTCATTAATTTTCAGGATAGCACCCCAGGCAACGTTTCCAAATCCGGAAACAGCAAATGTCTTTCCTTCAATTTCCTGTCCCAGGTTAGCCAACATATGCTGAACAAAGTAAACAGCTCCAAAACCGGTTGCTTCAGGGCGAATTAAACTTCCACCCCAGCCCAATCCTTTTCCGGTAAGCACACCGGTAAATTCATTCCGGAGACGTTTATACTGACCAAATAAGAACCCAATTTC
>JAJZSZ010000412.1 GCA_021849365.1 Bacteroidota bacterium
CGATCTCATCCGTCGTTCATAAAATGACGTTTGGCGGCTTCCACGTCCACATGTTCAGGATATTTTACCTGCAAAGCCCAACGGGCAACATCGAGCTCGTGCGTAGCGTTATTGCCTGTTTCGGCGGTTCCCCATGTCCAGCCGTACCAGTGCCAGTTGTAATCCCAGATGTTGTCCATGTATTCCTGGTGCGGAGCTGGCCCTTGCCAGATTTCCCAGTCGAGTCCTTCCGGAACCGGAGCTTTTTTAGCTACCGGAACTTCACCACGGTTATTTACATAGAAAGCAACAGCTTTATACACATCACCAATAACACCTTTATGGATTTCGCCAATAATGTCCTGCGATTCTTTGGCCGAACGTTGCTGGTTACCCATTTGTATTACCTTGTTGTATTTCTTCTGAAATGCGACCAGTAATTCGCCTTCGCGAGGGTTGTGGCTACATGGTTTTTCAATGTAAACATGTTTGCCTGCCTGCATAGCCAGCCAGGTTCCGGGAGCATGCCAATGGTCGGGAGTCGCATTGAAAATAGCATCTACTTTCTGGTCGTTCCAAACTTCGTGAATATCGTTTACCAGCTTGGCCGCACCTGAAACTTTTCCGTTCAGGTCTTTACCAACTTTTTCACGTTGTTTTTTCATAACGTCGCAGATGTAGGCTACATCCACATTGTTTTCCTTGTTTTTCAGTGCCGAATAATAAGCTCCCACCCTGCGGCCACAGCCCATTAAAGCCACACTCAAACGATCGTTTGCGCCAACAATACGCGAATAACTTTTTGCACTAAAGCCCGAAATGGCTCCGCCAATCGTAATTCCGGCAGCACCAACTGCTACATTGCGTATAAATTCCCTTCGATTTGTAGTCATAACAATATTTTGATTTAGGTTACAGTTTCCTGATTTTTATGCTTCTGAATTTTACCTGATCGTTGTGGTACTGCAATAAAATTGGTGTCTCTTTCACCAGGCCAAAGTCTTTAAACTCGGCGTATTTACTGCGGGCAACCAAAGCTTTGTAAATATTCGATCCGCGAACATAATCAACCACTTTCATGCCGTTTAACCAATGCTCGATATGATTATCCGGATTTGCAACGATGCGGCAAACATTCCATTCGTTGGCCCCTTTGGTAAAACGTTCCTGTTTGTCCGAAGGAATCAAATCGTAAAGAGACGATAAAGTTCGGTTTCCAACTACGCCAGCTTTTGCATCCGGATGTTTCTTGTCGTCCAAAACCTGGTATTCCAAACCAATGCCGGGACCACCATTACCCACATAATATTTAACACCACTATTGGCGCCTTCAGCAAAATTAGCCTCAAACTGAAGTTCGAAAGCTGAAAATTTTTCTGTGGTTACAATATCAGTTCCTTTTACCGGAGAGTCAGGACGATTAGCTACTGCCATAATAGTGCCATCAACAACTTTCCATCCTTCAGTCGGAAATTCGTTTTTTCCTACAGCAACCCAGCCATTGGTGGTTTTTCCATCGAAAAGAAGGCTCCAGCCCTGAGCTTTTTCAGCCGAACTTAAATTGTTTGGCAACAGGTTCACCACAAAAACGTCAGGAGTTTCGGTGGCTTTCAGACCGGTAGTTTTTATGCGGATATTTTTCCATCGGATTTGTTTCCCGGGTTGATCGTCTTTTCCAATGGCATGCACCTGCAAGGCAATAAAACCACTCGGAGTCATATCATCGAACACATAAGCGACGGGAACGCCGTTTAACCAGGTACGGATGCTGTTTCCAACACATTCAATACGATAGTGGTTCCATTCACCCAATTTAAATGCTGGTTTAGCAGCAGGATTCAATTCTCCGGTATAGAGCCATCCGCGGCGGGCTTCATCATAAATACCACCACTCCAGGCACGCGAAGATGGATCAACCTCGCACTGGTAACCATGAACACGTCCGTTCATTACCTCTGGTTTGCTGAGACTGCGGAATTGGATACCCGAATTCATTTCGTTAGCCACCAGAAGATCGAGTTCAAGGATAAAATCGCCATAATCTTTATCGGATGCAAGAAATGAATTGGGGGTATTGGCAACAGTTGTGCCTACAATTTCACCCTTTTCAACATGATATTTGGCCTGACCATTCAGTTGATGCCAGCCCGATAAATCTTTGCCGTTAAAAAGCGACACCCAGCCATCGTTATTTTTGGCAGAAGCAGCTGATACAGAAAGTAAAAACGCCAGAAGAATTTGGATTTTTCTCATAAGTTTTTCTTGTTTATGGAATGATTAATGATTTCCGTGTACGATAACGGAAACAAAAATATAAATTTTAAGCGATGTTTCTTCAATGTTTTTGAACACAATGGCAGGAAACACAAACATTATTTAGGTGTAGTGCTTTTCAGAAACTCTGGTAATTCGGAAATCTCCTAAGCATAAAACTTCTTTTACCAACCAAAAATTTACAACTTTACAGTCGTCCTTTTATTGATAGTATTGCACAATGAAACTATTGATCTTAATTGTTTATGCGCTGGTTCTGTTTGTTTTGGGAATATACTCATTCCTGAAAGTTAAAACGCCAAAAGATTATTTTCTGGCTGGAAAGAAACCTGGTGTATGGCAAATCTCCGGGAGCTTACTGGCGACAATTCTGGGTGGATCTGCTATTTTGGGGACAATCGGATTGAGTGCAGTTCAGTCGTGGGCATCGGCATGGTACATTCTGGCTGCCAGTTTGGGATTGTTTGGCCTTTTGCCCATTGTAAATAAAGTTTATGCCAAGGGTAAATTCACGTTGCCCGAACTAATCGGACAATACTATGGCGAATCTGCCCGAAAGGTAACTTCGCTGATTATTCCTGTAGCCTGGCTGGGCGTTGTGGCTGCTCAAATTATTGCCGGATCTCAGATTCTGGTCAGCTTCTTCAATATGGATTACTCCGCTGGCGTATTGCTGACCGGAGTAATTTTTATCGTCTACACCTACATCGGAGGGCAAGTTTCAGTAATGAAAACCGACCTGTTTCAATCGTTCTTTATTTTAGGCGGTGTGATTCTTACAGCCATAATGATTCCGGCAGATAAATTAACTGTGTTGCCTGATTTCGCCAGTGTATTCCCTTTCAACAACAATTTCTCACCGCTCGATTTATTTATACTTATCCTGACTTTTTCGAGCACGTTTGTTGTTGGTCCTGATATTTACTCGCGCGTGTTTTGCGCCAAAGATTCGAAGACAGCCTTCCGGAGTGTTTTATTTGTTGCGGCAATATTGGTTCCGTTTGGATTTGTACTTTCGTACGTAGGCCTGTATGCCGCCATGTATCATTCGGGTGCCGAAAACAGCTCAAATCTGGTGAATCTGGCCAATAGCATTCTTCCCGAATGGGCAACCGGGATTCTGGTTGCGGCATTGATTTCGGCTGTCCTTTCAACAGCAGCTACTACCCTGCTCACCGCTTCAATGATTTTAAGCGAGCTGTTTCATAAGGATATTGATAATCTGAAATCTTTCAGACAGACCAAACTGCTGATCATTGTTGTAGGTATATTAAGCATGATTATTTCGTTGAAAATAACCTCCATTGTTTCGTCGCTGTTGCTCGCGCTCTCGTTCTATTCCGGAGCCTTTATTATCCCGATGGCCGCCGCGCTTTTCAACCTGCCCTACAACAAAAAACTAGGCATTCCGGCAATGCTTTCCGGTGGAATTCTGGCATTGGCAGGCAAACTGCTAATCACCTTTAAGCATCCCGAAATTGGACAATACATTTTAATTTTGGGTTTTGTTGTGAATGCAGCATTAATTTTCGTGCCTGTAAAATACACAAGTAAAGAATAAAATTAAACCAAATAAACCTCTGTTATGAAATCACTTGTTCTGGAAAAATACAATGAATTTACGCTGCGTGAGACGCCGCTTCCGGAGCTAAAACCAGGCTGGGTACTGATTAAGGTCGAAGCCTGCGGCATTTGCGGAAGCGATGTTCATGGAATGGACGGCAGTACCGGACGCCGCCAGCCTCCGGTTATCATGGGACATGAAGCCTCCGGAATTATTCACCAGGT
>JAJZSZ010000413.1 GCA_021849365.1 Bacteroidota bacterium
TTCCGGAATTAAACAATCAGAAATCGCTGCCCGATAAGGAAGCCCGTGAGCTTTTAATTGGCCAGATGAAAGAACTTGGTGATTTTGCCCTTCAGCATAAAACACGGATTTTACTCGAGCCACTCAACCGCAAAGAATGCTATTTCTGCCGTCAGGTTGCTGACGGAGCAGCCATCATTCGCGATGTAAATTCAGCGGGTGCTGCAGTTATGGGCGACTTCTGGCACATGACATGGGAAGAAACCAACGACCGCGCTGCATTTTTGGCTGCCGGCGACTATTTGCACCATGTGCATATTGCCAGCCGTAAACGGCGTAAAATGCCCGGAGAAGACGGAGAAGCTGATAATTACATCAACGGATTCCGTGGTCTGAAAGAAATAAATTACAGCGATTATGTGAGCTTCGAATGCGGTTCTGTGGGCGATTCGAAGGTTACCCTGCCCGCAGCAGTTAAACTGATGCGCGAGCAATGGGAAAAAGCCTGATAAAGGCCAAATCTGATCAAAAAAATCAATCAATTCAATCAACACAATAAAAAACCCGGACTCGCATGAATCCGGGTTTTTCTATTTGTATCAGAACCCTGTATGTTTACTCAATCCTGTAATTTACCAACATATTTCCCTGCGACCCGACAATAAGGTTATACCACGAATTTGCATCGTTAAATTTGCCCAAAATGAAGCCTGCATCGCCTTCAAGTGGTAATCCTCGCATCACCGAACCATTCTTATCGAGCAAATAAACCTTGTTCTCGCCTTTAATAACTACTCCGATTTTTACATTTCCAGCTCCCATCGCGCAAATAACAGGAGTTTCGCTGATCACATCAGAAAATGTATGTTCAGCTGCCTTTTTGCCGTCTGCCGAAAAAATGGTCAGTTTCCGGCCGTCGGCAAAAATGTATTCTGCAGAACCATTCCCATCCAGATCGCTGACAACAAAGCGATGAGCTGCTCCAAATTTACCGACTTCCTTCACCTCGGCCTGACCATCAAAATCAATAATATGAATTCGTCCGGCCTGATCAGTAGAAATCAACTTCGGGTTATTTCCTTCCACAAAATAGAGTGGATTCATCGAACGATCGAAAGGCGCTGGCTGTGCTTCGCGTTGTTTTCCCTGACGATCGAGGAAATAAATATTTCGCTTGTCGGAAACAACCAGATAGTCTTTCCCGTCAACATCAAAATGCTGGACCGGTTGGGTTACTTCACTTTCAGCACCTTCAAAATTCCATTTAGGAACCAGTTTTCCAAAAAGATCGAAAAGGTAAATTTTGTGATCCTCACCGGCTATGATAAACCTGTATTCGCGGTTGTTCCCATACTCGGCAACAGTAACTCCGTTGGAGGCCATCGATTTCAAAGTAATCGGGAATTTGCCCACTTTATTTCCCATCCGGTCGATGCAATACAGTTGCGTTTTCGTATTGAAGAGGTACTGAAATTTGTTGTTGTGAAATAAGTCGATCTGGTGAATATCGGAAACAATTTCGCCTGGGATATTGATTGTCCACAGCGCAAGTCCTTCCTTGTTAATCAACGATACATTATTCTGGTCGTCGCAAACAATGACTTCCCTGTTGGGTAGGTCTTTATGATTTAGCACCAGCACAGGTTTTCGCATCAGCTTGCCTTCAAGCCTCAGCTGCCAAATTGCCTGAGGTTCTTCTTTTATATCTGGATCGTATTTCAGGACAATCTGATTCTTCACCATCTTGTTGGAGATAGAAAACTGCCATGAAAACGTACTGAACTTACGGATAACATCTTCACTTTTCGAAAGTTTCTCGCTTATTTCAGGACGAAATAGCACATCTTTCAACCGGAAAGTTTTGGGAATCCTGGAATAAAGGTAAAAATTCGGCTTTGGCTGTAATCCTTTGTTGTTCAACTGGTAAATAGAATCGTTGGCCATCGTTTTTCCGGAAACCAGACTTTGCAGATAATTTTTCATTCCAGGCAGGTTATCGCCAAAAATGAGGTATTTCTCGAACAAAACAAAATACTGCGAATTTATGCCAGAAAAAGCCCGTCCGAAGAGGCATTCGGGCATATTACCGATGGGCAGCCGGTATATTTCAAACGACTTTTTACCTCCAACCGAGTATTCATTCTGAATAGGATCAGTTCCGGCTTTCCCCGATCGGCTGAATTCGGCGACCGCCTTTCCCAGTTTTTCCTTTGCTTCTGAAGGTTTGACAAGCTCGGCAACAAAAAACCGGTTTTGCGACGGATTTGATTTATTGATATTTGTGTACACCCCGGCCACCTGATTACCAACCATATCCTTCATCAACCGTTCCAGATCGACATTCGTTTTTTTCTTGAATTCAATCAGGTTCATTTCCCGTGGGTAGTAATTTCCGCTTGTCCGAAGGTAGTTTTCATACTGGTCGATGAATTGCCCGGTATTCTTAAGATTGAGGGCAACAAAATACGACGATGACACGGGCACCGCCTTGTCGATAGTTAGTTTTTGAGCTTCCTGGTTGCGGAAAATATTCAGGTAATTATCAGTTGAATCTTTTGTAACACTGTATCCGGTTAATTCAAGCTGTCCTGATTTTTCCCAAAGATCGAGTCCCGTCCAATTGGAATAGGAACTAAGCTGATTCAGAGTTTTCCTGATTTCAGGAGCAACAAGTTTGGATAAAACCTGTGCAATAGTTTGGTGATTGATAAAAACATTGGCTAGTGCCGTTTCTTCAATGGTTTTATAAACCTCGGTAAACTGGCGGTTATTCAAAAGATTCACCGAGTTCGATTGCCGAATGGCTTCCTCAATCAGGATGAAATCCTCACTGGCCATAAAAATATCGTTGGCACAAGCAAAGTAAAAACTCAAGTTCGCCGACTTGGCATTTATAACAGCTGAATTGTCATAGTTCTTTCGCGAAATGGTATATTCACCGCCTAACTCACGCGATACAACATCGACTGCAGAGTTGGCCTCGCCCGAGTTATTTAGCTGCACCAGGAAAAGATTAGCCAACTGATTTTTCCCGCTGGGATTGACCGAAATAATAATCGATTTACCCGTTAGCAGTTCACTGATTCCGGAGCGGCTGTGCACAAAATCGCGAAAACGGCTGATACCCGAAAAAAGATTTTCAAATTCAGGAACCTTTCTGAATTCGGCAAACATTGGCCGGTCGCCCTTTATGGCATTAAAAAATCCTTCCTGATCTTTTACTTCGATAATCAGCGGACTTTTCTGCGGAACAGCCTTATAAGCCGGATTTTGCTTGGTTGAAAATGTCTGGATAACCGGTTTTTCCTTTTTGGCAGGAAAATACTTTAGGCCCACAAAGGCCAATGCGGCAACCAAAACAACAATACCTGAAACTAGAAATACTTTTCGCATAAAGAGTAAAATAATCTCAAAAATACAAAGTTTGTCTGTCTTATTCAGTATAATATTTCGCTATTGTTGCTTAACTTCTGCCGCCTCAACGATTTTATACAACTTATCCGATTTCCTGATTTTGGTATCAACCGGAATTGAAATATACGATCCTTTGGGTGCTTCAGTAACCGATTGTTTATCAAGCTGAATCTCGGAAACTACGGTTTTCACCAATCCGGTCGTCGGACCAGTAATGTAAATTTCGTCGCCAACCTTTAATGGCCCGGTTTCGAGCTTAAATTCAGCCACTTTCAGGTTCGAGAAGTAATTAAGTCCCTTACCTACATACACCTTACGATGCGAGGCAAGCGAACCATAATTCTTACTCCATTCGCCCAATCGCTGCCCCAGGTAATAACCATCCCAGAAACCACGATTGAAAACAGAAGACAATCGTTCGTCCCAATCAGCAATTTTTTCTTCGGTGAACTCGTCGTCAAAATAAGCCTGAATAGCTTCCTTGTAGCATTCAACCACAGTATAAACGTATTCGGGTGACCGTGCCCTTCCCTCAATTTTCAACACCGACACTCCCGAATCAAGTAATTTATTCAGGAAATGAATGGTTTTCAAATCTTTGGGCGACATGATGTATTCGTTATCAACTTCAAGTTCGGCACAGATCG
>JAJZSZ010000414.1 GCA_021849365.1 Bacteroidota bacterium
TCGGTTATCAGGTTATTGGTGGTTCGGTAAAAGGTTTCTAGCGATACAAACGAATTGCCGAACTTTTTCATGTAGCTGAATTCGTACGAGTCGGTGTATTCAGGTTTCAAGCCCGGATTCCCTGTTCGGATGGTGTATTGATTCATATAACTAGGGAACGGATCGAGTTCGCGGCCACCAGGACGGTTAATCCGGCGCGAATAGCTGGCCATCAACTGGCTTTCGTCGGCAAGGGAGTACGATAAGTGTGCCGAAGGAAACAAGTCGAAACGGTCGAGATTATATTGGAAAGGCACACTTTCCTTGTAATGCGTGGTGGTACGTTTGTTATACTCGCCGCGTAATCCAAATACAAACTGTATGGCTTTGAGGTTTCCGGTATAGGTTGAATAAATGGAGTGAATATCTTCCCTGAATTTCATGCTGCTTGAAAAATCGGGATTGTTCTGAAATTGTTGAGTACTGGTGTTGAAATCCATAAAATCAAGCGATTCTTCTTCGCTTTCAATTCGGCTTTGAATCCCAGCTTCAAATTTATCTCCGTCATTCAGCGGAAGCGTATAGTCAAGTTTTGCCCGTAAATTATTTTCATTATCCGTTTCGCGACTAATAACGCGAGCAAGATATTGACTGGTTTTGTTAAAGGCTGCATCCGATAAAAATTCATCCTGGGTTTCGAGTGAGTTCCCGTTCCTGTTGCGGTAATCAAACGATCCTTCAAGTTTGTGTGTTCCTTTATCGTTGAATTTGGTTAGGAAGCTGGTAGCAGCGCTGACGAAATTTCCATCGCGTGAATCGTTTGAGTTCTGCACCGAATAAATATTCAAGGTTCCGGGTTGCTCGTATTTATGAATGTTGACTCCGCCAAAACTACTGAAACCATACTTACCAATTTCTGATGAAACAGTAATCGAGGTATTATCAGATGGATAAAGATCAAATCCACCTTTGAGCTGTTTCCCGTATCTCGATTGGTTTCTCGACCCATCGTTGGTGAGGAAGGTTGTTGTGTCGTTTGCATATGTTTCACGCGATGAGCGCATTGTTCCTTTGTCTGTATTGTCGTTCCAGTTTCCCCCCAGGAAGAGGTTATATTTTTTCGTTTTGTAATTCATCAGGAAATCTGTTCCGTATTTATCGCCAGTTCCCAGATTCAGGTTTACTATTCCGTTTACTCCAGAAATGATGTTCTTTTTCATCACGACATTGATAATACCAGCCATTCCATCGGGATCGTATTTTACCGAAGGATTGGTGATGATTTCGATATTTTGGATGGCCGAAGAAGGAATCTGTTTCAGCGCGTCACTTCCGCTTAATACGCTGGGACGGCCGTCAATCAAAACGGTAAAGCTCGATGAGCCTCGCAGACTCACATTCCCGTCGATATCTACCTCTACCGAAGGAGTATTTTCAAGTACGGTAACGGCAGTTCCTCCGTTGGCGTTGATGTCGTTGGTTACGTTGATTACCTTTTTGTCGATTTTATATTCTACCCGGTTTCGTTCGGCAACCACATCAACCGTGCCGATTTGTTGCTTCGAAGCCGAAAGGTTAATATTCCCAATATTTATAGTTGATGTGTTTGCTGAAATTTTAATATCATCAATCACTGTTTTTTCGAAACCGATGAAACTGGCTTCCAGGTAATAGTTTCCAAAAGGGATATTCGAAAGGACAAACGAGCCACTTGCGGTTGAAATGCCTCCGGTTACCAGCTTCGAGTCTTGTTTATTGAAAATGGTAATGTTGGCATATTCCATTGGTATATTGGTTTCGCTATCGATTACTTTTCCGATTACTTTCCCGTTTTTGGTAACTACGGGCGATGATGCGTTTCTTTCAGGCGAAGTTTGGGCAAATGCGATTGTGTTCAGACAAAAAAATGCCAAAATCAGGATGGCAATCGCATTTCCCCAACCGTTTGAAGCAGGATGTTGATTAATGGTATTCATAGTTTTCTCTTTTGGTGATTAGTATACACTACAAAACTATGCGATAAAAGAGAGTGACTGTTCAGGAAACAGGTTGAAGCGGAATAAGATGGAGGTGAACTGTCGTTGGCGGGGACTGAAATATTTCCAGGGATTGTTGAAATAAAAAAGGTTTTGACTGAGTGTGAAATTCGAGTCAAAACCTTTTGGAACCAAGGAAATACGCCTGAAATCAGAATATTTCTTTTCGGATAAATAACCCAACATTGCTTTCAACCGAAGGATGCGGCCCATATTCGTCAAAGTCGGCAGCCAACCCAAACTGAATGCCTTTTACTTCCAAGCCCAGGCGCAGCCATTGGTAGCTTTTGATGTTGCCGCCGTCGTCGAATAAATTGAGCAATTGAACTCGGGTAAACAGTTTTACCCGGTCGTTCAGTTGAGGTTTGTATTGTAGAATGGTCATAAAATCGTAAGACGGATTACTTTCGAGATTTATTCGTGGCGCAAAAAGGAAAAACGTTTTACTTCCGGCATACACATATTGAATTCCGGCAGTTGTGTTAAACCCGGCTTTGCTGAAAACGACTCCACCTGCCAAATGGAAGTTTTTGACGGCTTCATAATAGAGTAAATCCTGCAGGATGAAGCTGTTTTTGTATTCTTCCTTGTAATCAAACTGCACAGTGTTCATGTGGAAAAAGCCGAGCTTCGAGTTTGGCTTTAAACTTTTACTGAAAGTCAGGTTTACTGTTCCATACTTATCTCCCATCATCAGTTCCACAGGTATGGGCTGTGCTTTGGCAACGCTTCCGGTAATTACCAGAAGTGCGATTACCAGTAACGTGTTAACTTGTTTCATTTCGCTAGTTTATTGTGATACGCCATAAACTTATTGAAATGAAGCTTTCTGTGATGAAAAGAATGGGTGAAGCGGATTAATTCGGAAGTGAAGTCGCTGTATTTGAAGATGGGTTTTCGGGTTTCACAGCGCAGAATTGCTCAAAGATGAAATCTAACTAATTGTCTCCTGAAAACCAGTTTCGGAACTCGGAAACCCGAACCTTGCTGATCAGTATTTTATCCGGCACTTTAACATTCAGAGTTAAAGCCAAACGATTGTTAAACCAAAGATCGACTTCCTTAACCGAGTTGCGGGCAATGATAAACTGGCGGTTGGCCCTGAAAAAAACGGATGGATTGAGCATCGAAGCCAGCTCGTCGAGTGTATTTTCAATCACAAATGATTTATCGTCAAAGGTAACCGCTTTGACCGAGCCGTTTTCGATAAAAATGTAAGCAATGTCCTTCACTTGTAAAGGAATCAGTTTACTCCCTTTTACATGAACCAGGAAATGGGTTTTATATGCCTTTTCTTTGGTTATCGACGCAATTAATTGTTGAATTTCTGACTGCATGGATGTCGCTCCGGTCAACTGTTTCATTTTATCCAGAGCTTTCTCAACAGCTTCGGAGGTAATTGGCTTAAGCAAATAATCGATGCTGTTTACTTTGAAGGCTTTGATGGCATATTCGTCGTATGCAGTTGTAAAAATGATAGGGCACGAAATAGTTATAAGTTCGAAAATTTTAAATGCCGAACCATCGGCCAGGTGAATATCCATGAAAACCAAATCGGGCTGGGGATTCTCTCCGAACCACTCCACCGTTGAGGCAATAGAGTCGAGTACTGCAATAACCTGAATATTACCAACCTCATTCAGAACACTTTGCATGTGGCGGGCGGCCAGAGCCTCGTCTTCAATAATTAATGCTCTCATACCTTAAGGTCTGATTAATGGAACTTCAACCCTGAACTCGTTGTTCTCCTGAATGATCTGTATTGGCCGTTTGCCCAATAAAAGATATTGTTTGGCCAGGTTCGACAGGCCAATCCCGGTACCGTCCTCGCGGGTAAGTTTTTCCTGAATCCGGTTACTCACGATCACGGTATCATCATTCCCTGTTTTTATGAGAATGGTGAGCGGGTTTCGTTTACTGATTTCGTTGTGCTTGATCGCATTCTCGAGCAAAGTTTGCAAGGTCAGCGGTGGAAGCATCAGGTTAGTCTGATTTTTATTAATCTCTGTCTGGATGAGATC
>JAJZSZ010000415.1 GCA_021849365.1 Bacteroidota bacterium
ATTAAAAGAAACAAGTAAAATTGTAATGAGAATATCTAAACCCATAATTCTGGTAACTAAAGTATTAAACTTCAAAGTTACGAATAATCATTTGCTTACATAAATAAATTACGTGTTTCAATACCTCGGTCCATGCAATTCAACAATTTGTGTCTTCAGGCACCACAATATTCAACGACATCGGATCTATAGAAATCCGTATGGGTTCGTTGTTTTTGACTGGCTCGCCGTCCACATGGAAATTCAGATTTTTCCCATTGATAACAAGGGTTTGCATCTTGAAATAGGTACAAACAGGCGACTTGTGTATTGTTTTGCTGAATAACCTGATGCCCAATCCCAAAGCTACAAAGAAACCGAAAGGCTTTAGTGCACAAAAATCCAGGACGCCATCCGTCACACTTGCCAGTGGAGCAATAAAGGCATTGTTGCCATATTGCGAGGTATTGGCCAATGTCAGCACGAAAGCGGTATGGCTTTCAGTAACCCCATTCATCTCCACCATATAGGTTTCGGGTTGATAGCTAAAAAATTCCCTCATGGTCGCTTTGAAATATGGAATAGGGCCCCTGTTGGTAGCCTTGGCAAAACACCTTGCTATATGATCATCGAAACCCAATCCGCACACATTCATGAATCTGCGGTCATTGGCTAAACCAGTGTCAATCTTAATGGTATGACCATTCAAAAGTTGTGAAATAGCGGTTGCCGGTTTCATCGAGATTCCGAGTTCGCGCCCCAGGGCATTGCCCGATCCTGCCGGGATTAAACCCATGGTCCCCGTAGTACCTGCTAACGCGGAAGCCACTTCATTCATGGTCCCATCGCCTCCCACCGCCACAAAAACATCAAATTTCTCAAATTTCTTCAGTATGATTTTTTTGGCATCTCCCGGACTGCGTGTGAAGAGAATTTTAAACTTCACGCCCTTTTCGTTACACGCATTGGCAATCATTTGCAGAAAATCCCTCCTGCCGCCAATACCGGCTATCGGGTTAAGTATAAACAGATACCGCAGAATCTTTACCTCACTTTTCTTGGGAATTGCCATCTGGTGTTTTTCTTGTTTACCTTTCAAACCTTCTTATTGCATGCCACTAAAGATCGATTCAGGTTATAATCGTCAGCAAAGATAATTCACGAAGCCCAACATAAAATTTTTTAACTGAAAAAATAACTTTTTTTTAATTGTTCACAAAAATGAATTAGAACATAATAAACTATTTAGCACATAAGGAATAACCATATTCCTTATTACCTGACAATTGAATCAGATAAGTTATCAACAATTGTTAATAACTACAGTTAAAATAAGGTTTGTAGAAAAGTGCAAAAAAAGTTGCAAAACGGCTATGTGATGTTGTATATTTGAAACATCAGGTCAGCCATAAAGGGTCACCCAAAAATGGCGGAAGCGGCCGAAGGTTCTTAATTGAGTTGGAAGCCAAATCGAACGGATCGCAAGATCCGCGCCACAGATGGGTCGGAGTTCAGGATCACAAGGAGCAATCCGATGCTATCCGGACAGTCAAAAAGTGCTGAGTGTTCTTTTCAATGTTGTAGCAAAAAGGTCGAAGATCGGAAGGTTCGCAAGACCCGGAAAATTTTCGAAGGAAATCATCCCTCGCAAGAGAGAGTTCGTAAGAACAGAAAGTACTCCGGGTGATATTTGATTGAAAGATTAATTTTTCTCCCGACTTATTGCATCCCTATCCCTGAGGAATCCGCAAGGAAACCAAAAGGAGATTCCCGCATCGGAACCCGCAAGGAGGACGAAAAGGATGACTGAAGAGATCGCCGTTAAAAGCAGTTTCATCAGGATGGGAGCCGAAGAAGCGCGATTGAAGCGTAAGTTTCGAAAGTGAATCGTACGACCGGCAGAAAAAAAGACATTGAGCGTTCTTTAGGTAGTTGAAGTTTGAAGAGTAAGACGGAACGTGACGCAAGTCGCGGGAAGTTTTCGATGGAAATCACCCGTCGCAAGACAGTGAAAGTACCCTGAAAGCACATCCATCGCAAGATGGAACAGCCGTAAGGACTTCGGGCAACTCCTCTCCCGGAAGGGATCCGCGAGGATTTCGAAAGGAGAACCGGAAGTTACAGTTGTAAAAGGTTGTAACGAAAGGTCAGGGTCGGATGAGCAGGAAGCAAAGCGCAAGCAGCGTTGAATGCCAATGGCCAGCCGTAATAACCGTAGCCTGGCGCCGCGACAAGTTCGCTTGTCAGGTAGGATGGGAACAAATTCAAAAGATTTGTTCCCATTTGTGTTTTTAGCCCCCTATTATCTCCCCAGCCCATAATTGGTCAAGAAATATTCTCCATGGCAACACCAAAATATTATCAATCTGACGAGGATAGGGATCATTGCTAACAACAATCAATTTATTAACCGGATACTCTTTAGCAAAACTTTTCAACCCTTTTGTATGACGACTGTTGACCATATCCGTCGATTTTACCTCTATCGCAACTTCATGATCGCCCAGAATAAAATCGACTTCAATTTGCGAAGTAGTCCGCCAATAGTTGATAGGGTAGTTTATGTCTGAGTATTTGCTATGAGCATATAATTCAAGATAGATAAAGTGTTCAAATGCTTTCCCAAACGACTCACTTCCAATCTCAATCTTTCCTCTTTTCATCAAATAATTGGCAATACCGATGTCAAAAAAGTAAAATTTTGAGGCATGAATTACTCTGCGCTTTGGTCTTTTTTGAAAGGAGGGCAAGAACCGGCCTGTCAGGGTGTCCTCTAAAATTTGAAAATATTCTTTTACTGTTGGCGCACTCACTCCACAATCGGTTGCAATATTCGCATAATTCACCATTTCGCCGTTAGAAAAAGCTGCCATCTCGAGGAATCGCGAGAAAGAAGCAATATTCCTGATCTTGGCCTCTGCCATAATCTCATCCCGTAAATAGCTACCAATGTATGCCGAGAGAAATTTTCCTGCGTTTGAAGACAAATAATGCCGGGGCAACAATCCGTTATTTAATGCCCTGATCAAATCAAAATCAGGGATTTCATGATAAATCAGTGGATATAATTCATATCTAAGAGCCCTTCCTCCCAACAGATTAC
This sequence comes from Bacteroidota bacterium, assembly GCA_021849365.1. Classification (GTDB taxonomy): domain Bacteria; phylum Bacteroidota; class Bacteroidia; order Bacteroidales; family Prolixibacteraceae; genus Aquipluma. The sequence continues at coordinate 3,083 of JAJZSZ010000415.1, forward strand.
CTCCGGCTCTCAGAATATTACGGGGACTGGATCCACTGAGAATAAAGCGGATATTTTTATTGACAATCATCCAGTGAATCTCATTCAACAATGCCGGAATTCGTTGAATCTCATCAACAATTACTACTTCAGAGATATCAACTGCCTGAAGTATTTCCCTTAACAACCCTGGATTGCGCTGAAACCTGTCATATTCGTTTGATAACAACAGATCAAAATAAGGTGATCCAGGGAACATGGTTTTAAGTAAGGTGCTCTTACCTGTTTGTCTGGCTCCCCATAAAAAAGCACTTTCATTTCCAATTCCCTCAAAAGTCTGCTTTCTAAAATACATGATATAATAAAGTATTAGTTTAGATTGCCATGATAATATAAATTCAAATATAAATAAATATTTGATAACATATTGTTTTACAGTAAAATAAATTTTTGCGCCCGTATGGTATGCTTTTCTGCTGGTCAAAATTTATATTTATCAACTGACGGGCAGACTCAGAGCTCCTCTCTCTTAGTTGAAAAATGTTTTTAAATTTTGAAGCGTACATATTAATCCTTCATGTATATTTGGAATTCGAAAAAACAAATCAAAATATGAACATCAAGTTATTGACCAAACAGCAAATTGAAAAACTCCAAAATCTATTGGATAAAACAGAGCGTTCTTTTGGTGAAATTATTTTCAATAATAACGGTTGTCAGGTCTTGTCGCAATCGGCTGTCAGATTTGAACTGATAGTCGATACCCAAAGCGAAGAGGGACAAGTGGAATATGTGTTGCATATATTTGACGAAGAAATTATCCCAACTAAAAATAGTGATCGTTTAGGGTGGGACCGCTATGCTTATGCCTGTTTGCTCCAGGTTGAAAATGAACTGCATTTACTTGATCCGAAAGAACCTATTGAGCATAAAAAATATTCCCGTGA
>JAJZSZ010000416.1 GCA_021849365.1 Bacteroidota bacterium
TTCCGATCTAATTTATATCCGGCGCGGTATTCGTAGTGCAATAATTTTGTAGCTGCGCCATCGGCATCGTCAATAAATTCTTCTTTAATCGGATCCCATTTTATTGTACGTTTCAGCTCGCAGGCAATGTTTCCGAGGTTACAAACTGTCGCACTGCTGTGTCCAATTTCAACCGGAACCACAGGATCTTTACGCTCACGAACTGCCTGAATAAAGTTAACCTGGTGAGGTATCTTATTTTCATACGGAACGTTATCTCCGGCTTCTTTGCTTGGAGGAGGAAGGAATTTATCATCCGAAGCTTTAAAATGTTCACGTGAAACTTCAATCCATCCGTCTTTCCCAATGAACTTAACACCTTTGGTGTTCTTTTCGTCAAATGGTTCCGAAGTCATAACTACACCATTGGCATATTTAAATGTCATGTATTGTGTTCCGTCGCCAATTGGTGAGGCTTCAACCGGACCATTTTTGTCCATTCCAAGTCCCCATTGAGCGATGTCGAACATATGAGCACCCCAGTCGGTAGTAAATCCACCGCCAATGCCTTTATACCAGCGCCATGCGCCCCAGTATTCTTCGTCTTTGTCGGGATCAACAGTGATAGGTGGATCGAGTTCTTTGTTGAATGGAACCGGATTTGGAAGTGAACCTTGCCACAAATCCCAATTCAGGTCAGCAGGAATTGGTTCAACCGGAAGATCGAACGGACGTGGAGGAGCGCCAACGTATGCATGTACTTTTTCGATTTGTCCCAGTGCACCTGACTGAACCAATTTAACAGCATGCTGGAAGTTTGGATCAGAACGTTGCTGGCTTCCAACAGCCAAAATACGGTTAGTTTCACGAACAACTCGACGTAATTCCTGTCCTTCCTTAATGGTGAAGGTCATCGGTTTTTCAAGATATACATCTTTCCCAGCCTTACATGCAGCAATGGCAATACGGGCATGCGAATGATCTGGGACTGCAATTACAACAGCATGGATATCCGGACGGACCAATAAATCTTCAAATTTTTCGTAGGTCTGAACTTCTACTTCTATTTGTGCTTTTTTATAGAAATTGTTTACGCGTTTTTCGAAACGTTTACGTTTCACGCCATAGACATCGCATCCGGCAACAACCCGAATGCCAGGGATTGAGATGAATCCGCTAAGCAAAAACATTGCCTGGCGACCCATACCAATGAATCCCAGTTTTAATTTGTCTTCAGCTACTTTTTGCTTACAGGCTGATAGAGATGAGAACATAGCCATTCCTGCAACTCCAATTGCAGCGGTTCCAAGAAAATGGCGCCTGGAAACACCCTTCTTTAGTTGATTGTCCATGTGGATAATTTGTTTTATGGTTTATAAATTCGTGGTTAACATTGGTAAAAATACCGATTTGACTTTTCCTGACAAAATAAAAAATTGACAATCTCTATATTTCTTTTCATGCAAGTTCCTGTTTTTATTGAAGTTTGTAGTGATGTAAAAGAAATGCAATATGCTGTCCTGTAGTGAATTTTATTGGTTGAAGCGTTGCTGTGAGATTAAAAGATTGGTTTTTTGCCTTCAACTTACCCAACCGATACTTTTTTTTTTGATTTTTGTGAAGCATTGAAATGCCAAACCTATGAATGAATACATAAGCCTTTTGCAGTCGTTAATCTCGGTTTCTTCCCTAAGTCGGAATGAGCAAGATGCAGCCCGGATAATCCGCGATTTTTTATCAGGTTCAGATGTGATTTATGAAACGAGCGTAAACAACACTTGGGTCAGAAATAAATTCTGGAAAGATGGTTTGCCGGTAATTTTACTGAATTCGCATATCGACACTGTAAAACCTGCAAGTGGTTATACACGAAACCCGTTCTCGCCAGATATCGAAAATGGTATATTGTACGGGTTGGGAAGTAACGATGCCGGTGGAGCTTTGGTGACATTGCTTGCTGTATTTATGCATTTCAATATGCAGGAAGATCTTCCGTTTAACCTGATTTATGCTGCCACGGCTGAGGAAGAAGTTTCGGGTGCAAACGGAATGGAAAGCATTTTAAAAGAATTGGGAAAACTCGACCTTGCCATCGTAGGCGAACCAACAAAAATGCAAATGGCTATTGCAGAAAAGGGCTTGATGGTGCTCGATTGCACTTCGCACGGAAAATCAGGACATGCGGCACGCGAGGAAGGCGAAAACGCTATTTATAAAGCTATTGCCGACATTGAAAGGCTTAGAAACTATAAATTTGAAAAGGTATCTGATATTCTGGGGGCTGTAAAAATGTCGGTAACTGTTATTAATGCCGGCACACAACACAATGTGGTTCCCGATCTGTGTTCGTTTGTTGTTGATGTTAGAACCAATGAGTTTTATTCCAATAAGAAAGCTTTTCAGATTATCGATCAATTGATAGAGTCGGATGTTGTTCCCCGTTCACTTCGCCTTAATTCATCGGGAATTCCGGTTGATCATCCGATTGTGCAGCGAGGTGTAAATTTGGGTTTGAGTTATTATGGCTCACCAACAACGTCCGATCAGGCTGTAATTCCTTATCCTTCAATAAAAATTGGTCCTGGCGACAGCGCCCGTTCACACACTGCCGATGAGTATATTTATATTTCAGAAATAGAAGAAGGGTACAGAGTTTACATTGATTTGCTGACAAATCTACAGTTAAAATAAAAGAGAGACCTGTCCCCCAACAGATCTCTCGTAGAATGCTTCAGAAAAAAATCCGAAGCTGGAATATATAACATTAATCGAACTCTGTATTGAAGTGAGTTTTACAGGGCTCACCAGCGAATTAATCACTTTCGGCCAAAGCCATTTCGTTGTGCTGAGTAATGTCGAGACCGGCGATTTCTTCTTTCTGAGTTGCGCGGATTCCAACAAGGCTGTCAACGATTTTGTAAAGAACAAAAGTCATTACTCCTGAGAAAATGATGGTTGCGACTGTTGCTACAAGCTGTATCCAAAGCTGTTTGGGGTTGCCGTAGAATAATCCGCTGTATGAAGACTGGATGGCAGGAGTTGCCAAAAATCCGGTTAATAAAGCCCCGATAATACCGCCAATTCCGTGTACACCAAAGGCGTCGAGCGAATCGTCGTATCCGAATTTGTGTTTTACCACCGAAACCATGAAGAAACAAACTACTGCAACAATGATTCCGATAACTACAGCACCTACTACACCTACGAATCCGGCTGCAGGAGTGACGGCTACCAACCCGGCAACAGCACCTGTACAAATACCGATTACAGTAGGTTTTTTATTAATCGACCAGTCTAAAAGAACCCAGGTGAATGCTGCAGTTGCTGTGGCAACGTGAGTGGCAAGAAATGCGCTGATAGCTAATCCATCGGCTGCCAATCCACTTCCGGCGTTGAACCCGAACCAGCCGAACCAAAGTAAAGCTGCACCAATTACTACCAGAGGAATATTATGAGGAGCTGTTGGATGATTGTTGTAGTTTCTCCTTGAGCCAATCATTAAGGTCATTACCAGTGCCGAAATACCGGCGTTGATGTGTACTACAGTACCACCGGCAAAGTCGAGGGCACCCATTTTGAACAACCAGCCATCAGCCGACCAAACCCAGTGTGCAACAGGGTTGTAAACCAAAATAGCCCAAAGCAGCGAGAAGATCAGGAAGCCTTTGAATTTAATACGTTCGGCATACGCACCAATGATAAGAGCTGGTGTGATTACAGCAAACATACATTGGAACAAAACGAACAAAAGATGTGGTATTCTGGCTGTTGCCTGAGAAATATAATAAGGGCTAACGTCGTTGATGTTAATTCCGTTCAGAAAAGCCCAGTCGAATCCGCCGATGAATGGCGCAAGAGCTCCGGTTGATGATCCGAAAGACATGCTGTATCCGAAGAAAACCCACTCGAGGGTGATTGCTGCAGTGAGAATGAAACATTGCATCAGGATATTTAAAACGTTTTTCTGACGAACCAGACCGCCATAAAATAAGGCTAGTCCTGGAATAGTCATTAACATAACCAAT
>JAJZSZ010000417.1 GCA_021849365.1 Bacteroidota bacterium
GAAGTATTGGGAACTTTATTGTTGGCCGAAATCGCTGAAAACAAAGGGCGTTTCATTGACCAAATTATAAACGGAGTCTGGTCAATATGCGAAGAATCGTTCTGGGGAGTACCTGCCCATCTTCCAAAAACCAAAGAACTTTCGGGCCTGATGGACGTCAGCAAACCTTTCGTGGAGCTGTTCTCGGCCGAAACCTCAACTTTTCTGGCTTGGATCGATTATTTTCTGGGCGACAAACTCGATGCCGTTTCGCCGCAAATCCGCAAACGCATTTACCTCGAAACTAATAACCGCATTTTTCAGCCACTCATGACGAAACATCACGGATTTATGAGTTCGAATGCCGATGGACGCCGACCTAATAACTGGAATCCATGGATTTGCTCGAACTGGCTGAATGCCGTTTTACTGCTCGAAAAAGATCCGCAGAAACGGACAGAGGCTGTAGCCAAAATACTGAATGTGCTCGACCAGTTCCTGAATCCCTATCCACAGGATGGTGGTTGCGACGAAGGACCAGGTTACTGGGGAGCAGCCGCGGCATCACTTTACGACAATATTTCGCTGCTGAACCTGGCTACCAATGATGCCTTCACCTACGTTTACAAAAATGAAAAAGTCAGGAATATGGGCAAATTCATTTACAGGGCGCAAATCAGTCCGGTGTATTTCGTGAATTTTGCCGATGCTAGTCCGAAACCCGGAATGGCAGCGGACATGATTTACCGTTTCGGTAAAGACATTCAGGATGCCGACATGATGAAGTTTGGCGCCTATTATCGTACGCCTGCCAACGGGTCATCAGGCCGGTCACACTATTTCAGGAATTTCTTCGAGCTGTTTATGCAAAAAGAATATCAGGCTGCAGAACAGGGACTTCCGCTGCCGAAAGACACCTGGCTGCCCGATTTGCAGGTGATGATTGCCCGCGATCAGCAAGGCCTGACCGATGGTTTTTTTGTTGCTGCCAAAGGTGGAAACAACGACGAAAGCCACAACCACAACGACATTGGTAACTATGTGGTTTACTACAACGGCTTCCCGCTACTGATTGATGTGGGTAGCGGCACCTACACGCGCAAAACCTTCAGCGACAAGCGTTACGAAATCTGGTACAATTGCTCCGACTATCACAATCTGCCAACCATCAACGGCAAAAACCAGCTTCCCGGAGCCAACTTTAAAGCCGAAAATGTATCGTACAAAACGGGCAAGGATTTTTCGGTCCTGTCGCTCGACATCTCGAAGTCGTACCCCGCCGATGCCGGAATCGTGAGCTGGCAGCGCAACGTTCGCCTGAACCGCGGTAAAAATGTTCAGATTGACGATGCTTTAAAACTCACCAAAGCCGAATCGGTTGAGCAGCATTTGATGACCTGCTATCCGGCAGAAGTTGCAAAGCCCGGTGAACTGGTGATTCATTATGCTCCGGAAGGCGCCAAAGCAATGGATTTTGTGGTCAGATACAATCCTGCTCAATTTGATGTTTCAGTAGAGAAAATGAAGCTTGAAAATATGGAAGATAAAGGCGTTAAGCGCAATTGGGGTGACAACATTCAACGAATCAACCTGAAGGTCAAACAGCCTAAAACCAGCGACAAATACAGCTTTAAAATTTCACTGAAATAATTCGGTTATCAGCAAATGAAAAATCTATATCTGATTGTCGCCTTTCTCTTTCTGGCTTTTTCAGCTTGTGCCCAGGAAAAAACTCCGGAAACATCAAATACTGGAACACTCATTTTTCAATCGGGATTTGAGGCCGGCTCAAAGGTTATTGCCAAAGGTTCGGAGGCAGACATTATCGGAACCGATAAGTCATTTGCCGATCACAACGATTGGGTAAACGATCTGGATAATAATCCTGACATTGGAAATTTCAATCTGCAATACCAGGGAGGCGACTCAACCATGCGGTTTGCCAAAATTATTCCTGAACCCGGCAATCCATCCAATCATGTTTTGCAATTCTGGCTCGACCAACCCAATGTGGACGGTTCGAAAGGCCGTATTCAGGGTAACCTTTACGGCAAAAAAGGCATGAAGGAATTTTACCAATCGGAACGCATTTTCCTGACCAACGATTTCAATACCGTTCGCACATTTCCGGATAAAATTAACTGGCTGACGATTGCCGAATTCTGGAACAACGTGACCTGGAGCCAAACCGTACCATACGGATTCCGGATCACACTTGGAATTGGCAAACCGGTAACTACTGAAAGTGATCTTTACTTTATTCTCGATGCGCAGGATTGCCAGTTGTTTGCCGACGGAAGCCAGAAATACACTACTCTGTGGTCGGAAACGAACCAAAAAGTGAAAGTCCCGATTGGAAAATGGTTTACGCTCGAATATTATTACAAAGAAGGCGATGCCGGCAACGGCCGATTTTACATGACCATTCAGCCCGATGGCGGGAATAAGGAAATCATTTTCGATCAGAAAGCGATAACACACAATACCAAAGACCCGGCTCCTGACGGGGTTACCGACTTTAACCCGATAAAGCTTTACACCTCGAAGCAATTGATCGGATATATGAAAAGCCAAAACAAAACCCTGCAAATCTACTGGGACGACTTCAAGCTTTGGAAAGACAGACGACCATAAAAACACAGTATCCATGAAAAAACAAAATATAATTCTGCTCCTGTTTTCACTGGCAATCATTCCATTCATCGGTTTGAGTGCCGATTCTGAAATTGAAATTTTTCGAAAACGGGTTATTGCCGAAATGCTCGAACCCAAGGTTGACGAGGCAAAAGTAACGCAGCTCATCAACACCATTCGCCCTGACGGAACCTGGACGGGCATTGATTACGTTGATGTTTCGAACACCGGGTTTCAACATGCGCGCCATCTGGCCAATATGGTTGAAATGAGTCGCGCGTTTAAGAAAAAAGGCTCGAAACTGAAAGGCGACACCAAATTGAAAAAAGCCATTTACATGTCTCTCGACTATTGGCTTGCCAACGATTTTATTTGCCAGAACTGGTGGCATAACCAGATTGGTACGCCCAACGCGCTGATCACGGTGCTGCTGGTTATGGATACCGACCTCACCAAAGATCAGATAGCCAAAGCGCTACCCATGATTGGGCGAGCAAACCTTACGGCAACCGGAGCAAGGCCCAGCGGCGACCGCATTAAAATTGCCGGAATATTGGCAAAAACACTGCTGCTAAACCGCGACGAAGCTCAGTTTAACGAAGTAATCCGCGTTATCGAGGGAGAAATAAAATTCTCGACCGAACGTGGCATGCAGTACGATTACAGTTTTCATCACCGGGTCGATCGGGTAAACAATACCCTGTCGTACGGGCTGGGATATGCCGATGCATTTGCCGAATGGGCGGCGTTAGTCTCCGGAACGAAATACAAATTCTCGGAAAAGCCACTTCACCAGCTGGTTGATTATTACCTCGACGGTATTTGCAAGATGATGATTTACGGCAAATATGAAGATCCCGGAGCTCAAAACCGCGACATCACCCGGGCCGATGCACAAAGGGCTTTTGGAACGGCTCCGCTCGAAAGACTTTTACAGGCCACCGACTACCGACGCAAAGAACTGGAAGAAATCATCCGGATTCGCCGCAACGAGGCAACCGCAAGCCTTTCGCACAGCACTTTTTACTGGCAATCGGAGCACTTTACATTCCAGCGTCCCGATTTCTTTACTTCGGTCAGGATGTATTCATCGCGCGATTACAACATGGAAATGCCATACAATGGCGAAGGGCTGATGAATCACCACCGCGGCGATGGCACCAACTACATTTCGCGCACCGGCTTCGAATACGACGAGCTCTCTCCGGTTTGCGACTGGCAGAAAATTCCGGGCACAACCGTGGTTCAAAAACCCGAATTACCTTCAGAAAAAGAGATTCAGAAGAAAGGGCTAACCGAATTTGTTGGAGCTGCAACCGATGGTAAATATGGTGTGGTTGCGTTCGACTTCAAGAGTCCAAGATCGG
>JAJZSZ010000418.1 GCA_021849365.1 Bacteroidota bacterium
GATCTGGGATGGACCATTAATTCAGTTTGTCGGTTATGGCTTAGGTCGAAGAAAAGGAAGGGAGTACAGGTTCCTGCCCTGAATCCGGCCAGACTGGCAAATCCCATGGTATAATCGTCGGTAATCCCCGATTTCAGGGCTGTTTGATAGGTCTTCGGGAATTTTAGTTTTAAAAAATGCTGGCGACTGCGAACAACAGGTTTGTTGATAATACCCTCCAACCGCTTTTTTTCAGTATCGAACAACCAGGGCTTTTCGCTTGAGGAATAAGATGGATGGATACCCACATCGCAAACATCTGCCAGGCTTGTTATGAGTTGCTGAAATGGTTTATTTGTATATGATAAACTTTTGTCGAACCGATTGCGATCGGCAAGCAAAAAGAAGAATAGAATGCGACTCAACTGTCCTTTGTACGTTTTCAGGATGTATTTGTAAGTATCATATGGATCTTCAGCTAACCTTAAGGTCACTGCAAGTCGCTGTTTAACTTCATTTAACCTCCCTTGAAAAATGGCTTTTACAATTCCTCCGAACGAAACCAATATGCTTTTATTCCTGAAAGCCCAAGCATTGTCGATGTCGATGGTCGTGACAAATTGAAATGATCTTTGCCTGATCCTGAATTCAGGAAATTCCCGGATCAGTTCTTCAGCAATCCAATAGGCGATTTTATCGACAATTGGCTTTTGGTGCAAATTAAGCTTTACAAGAATATTTTCAGAGTCTTTAAAACGGCCATAATTGTCGGTATTTTCATTCAGGTATTCTTCGTACCTCGAAATTGCATAAAATGAAAATGCAAATGGGTCGAATGGAAAGAAGGAATCGTCAGATGAAGGGAAGAATACTTTTAACTGCCTGAATTCGATTGTTTTTATATCCTGATCGACAATGTTTTTTTCGAATAATATAGAATGAGGGCGTAGGTATAATCCGGATGAAAAATTGGTGAACGAATAATTTATCCGTGGCAAAGTTGATTGCTTAAAATCATCTGGACTAGTGGTAAAAATCAGCTCGGTTCCCAATATCGTTTGAAAAATGAATCCAAATGAATAAACAACACGAGGAGTAATCTCTGGTGTAAAAACTAAGATTTTGGATGTTGGCTGACTTTCCACCGAATTTTAAATTTAGCCCGATAAAGCTAACAAATTGCAACGGATTGTCATAGTTTCAAATCAGATTAATCCTTCGTCGGTAAAGCTGAAGTAAGCATTATTCCCAATTATTACATGGTCGAGTACAGCAATATCAAGGAGTTTGCCGGCCTCTTTCATTTTTCGGGTGATTTCTTTGTCGGCTTCGCTGGGCATAAGGTTCCCTGACGGATGGTTGTGACAAAGTATAAGGGAAGAAGCCAGATTGTCAAGCGCCATTTTCAGAATGATCCGTACATCGATAATGGTTCCCGAAATTCCTCCCTGGCTAATCATTAGTTTATCGATAACAAGGTTATTGCGGTTAAGCAGCAGTACCCAAAATTCCTCATGAGACAGGTCGCTCAGCAAAGGTTTGAAGATTGCAGCAGCATCAGCGCTGGTTACTACCTTGGGCTTTTCGTCGGGTTCCGAATCTTTTCGTCTTCGCCCAAGCTCCAGCGCTGCCATAATGGTAATGGCTTTAACCTCACCGATTCCTTTAAATTTTCGCAAATCGGTTATGGTTTTTTTCCCCAGTTCGTTGAGGTTATTATTTACTGATGCCAGAATTCGACGTGATAACTCGACCGCCGACTCGTCAAGATTACCGGAGCCAATAAGAATGGCAATTAATTCAGCTTCGGATAACGACCGGATTCCCTTTACAAGCATTTTCTCGCGGGGGCGATCTTCTACTGCCCATTCCTTGATACTTAGTTTTTTGTACATCGTGGTGAAATTATGCTTAACTAAGTTATGACAAAACAATAAACTTTGCAAACTGAAAAAATACCAAATTACAATAAGAATACATTAAGGTCTCATATTCTTAATTTTTTCTAAAAAGTGTTTTGATAGTTCGAATGATATTTTTGATAGTTTAGAATGGTGTTTTGGTAAATGGCATAATTACGAAGAAGAGATTATTTTTTCCAGAACGGCAATCTTCGTAACTTTAATAGAAATGCTTTAATTTGCCCTAAATCTGTTTTGATTTAACTCGTTTTTGAGAAATTTTGGTTCCCTGTTAAGCGAGAATATTATACGAAAAGAAATCCGCCCTACCCGAAGTTATCGTTTGGAATAATTTATTACGCATTACATACATAAAAAGAACAGGAAGCTTAACCCGCAAAAGTCAAATGCTCCCCGTTCGGCACCGTTTCAAAAAGAAAGTGAGGTGTAAAACAAAGATAAATAATTATAAAAGAAATTCATATAGCAGCATATGTTTTACAAGTGGTTTGCCTGGTTAAAAGGTATTACTTTAAACGTCTCGTAAAATGCCTACAAATTTGGTTTAAACCCTATGAGGTTGGTTGATGGGTATACTACTTCTGAAATAATTCTTATTTGTTGCTCCTCATTATTCTATTAATCATCAAGGATTTGTTTCCCTTCTGTTTGCTACAGATTTCCGGGCTTTTTAAAGTTTTGGATTTTAATCTGCAATATTTCACCATTTAAAGATGATTAATTAAAGCGTTATGATTATGAATAATCACTACTTTATGCTTTTACACGCAAAACTGGCAAAACTCTTGTCCTGTTGGCGTGTCTCTTTCCTGCCTTTCTTCTTTATGGCAATGCTTGCTGTAACTTTTAATTCAACGGCCCAGAATGTACAGGGAACAGTGCCTGTACAAATACCTGTTGGAGGTTTTGGTGTCGATGGCGATGCTTTTGCTAATACACCCGCGCCTGCTGGTGTTGGCGACTGGTTTTATGACAGCACTCTTTTCCCCGGATCTGGTCGCGGTTTGTTTACAGGGTCTGCTCCCTCAGATCCGACAATGACCTTTTTTCTTCAGGATAAATGGGGGGGAGATGGTCAAGATCAGAATATCTTTTTAACATCTACAAAAATTAATGACAACCCAAACTCTTATTTATGGGGACCGGGTCAGGTACCGAACAAAAATGAAATTCAGAATGTTGGCGTTCATTTTACATACGGAAATGCTGCTATCCTGGATAAATATGGGAATCCTGGGAACCCTGCAGATTTGTGGTGTATTTTCGCTGCCGACCGGCAGGTTGTCAACGGGAGCAGTTACATCGATTTTGAGTTCTTGCAGAACTCCCTTACAATGAATGTTGGTGGTGGCTTTACTTCAGAGGGACCTGATGGTGGACGAACGGTAGGCGATGTCTTGGTTACCGTTCAATTTACCAATGGAGGGCCCGTTGCAACTGTTGTGATTAATGTATGGACTCAAATATCTCCTGGTGTATTCCAGTATGTAGTTCACCCAAATTCTGAATTTGCCGGTGAAATTTATGCCACTGTCAATACTGCAGCAACAAATGTACCTTTTGATGTTTATGGTACTAATCCTGGTAGTTATGTTGTTAATCAGTGGTGTGAGGGTGCAGTTAATTTAAATGCGTTGTTTAATATTGCTGAAGATCCGTGCAAATCCTTAAGTACTGTATTTGTGCGCACAAGAACCTCCGGATCTTCTGCACAATCCGAATTAAAAGATATCCCTGGAGCCCCGATTCAGTTAAAACTTTTGGCACAACCACCGGTGGCCCATTGTCCAAATCCGGTTGATTTGCCTGCATGTACAACCCAAAACATTCAAGATGCTTATAATGCATGGGCAGGAGGATTTAGTTACTCAGATGGAACTGAGCCGGTAACAACCAATATTAATGAAATTCCTGAGTTACCAGCTAATCCTAAATGTGCTGGAGTTAATTTAAGTTTTACGTATAGCGTAACGGATGACTGCGGAAAAACGTCGACATGCACCTCTACCTTCAAGGTAGCTGCTGCCGATGCTATTTCGA
>JAJZSZ010000419.1 GCA_021849365.1 Bacteroidota bacterium
TCTTCAAAACCTGAAAGAAATCGGACTTTCTTCAAAAGGCGGCGGTGGAAATACGGTCCGCAACGTCATGGTATCCATCGACAGCGGCATAGCTACTGACGAAGTTTTCGACGTCACCCCTTATGCTTTTAACCTGACTTCGAAACTTATAGCAGAACCCGATTCATTCACCTTGCCCCGCAAGCTCAAGATTGCTTTTTCCAATTCCGAAAAAGACACAAGTTATGCCGCATTTAACGACCTGGGATTCATTGCTCAGGTAAAAAATGGCAAGCGTGGGTTTAAGGTTTACCTGGGAGGTTCTCTCGCATCCAAGCCTATGGTAGGTTATCCGTTATTTGATTTTATAGCTGAAGAAGAAATATTCTACATCACCGATGCAGTTAAAAAATTATTTTCGCGGTACGGCAACCGTAAAAACAAGCACAAAGCCAGGCTCCGGTATATATTCTACAAACTTGGGAAAGAGGAGGTATTTCGTTTGTTCTTCGAAATATACAACGAGATTAAGCAGTCCGAAGATATCCCATACCATCATACCACATTTCAATTTGCAACTCCTACACCCGATCTTATTCCGGAATTGGTCTCCTCACCGGAATTTGAGAAATGGACGGAGAGATACGTTACAGACCAGCGTCAGGCCGGGCTTTCTTCAGTTATAGTTCCCTTTGAAAATGGCAATATTAATGCTGAAAAACTGGGTCTGTTAGCTGATTTTACCCTCCACTTCGGCGAAGATGTAATCCGGTTTTCCATGCGGCAAAATCTGCATTTGCGAAATATCCCCCAACAGTACCTTGGCAATGTGTACAACTTTCTGGTTAAGATCGGCGTTGATTTGCACCTGCCTTTGTTGCTGAATACGGTAGTTGCCTGTACCGGCGCCGACACCTGCCGCCTGGGAATTTGCATGTCAAAAGGAGCGAGCGCCGCACTGCGCAAAACCCTCGGCAAAAGCGATTTGCCACTCGACAAACTGAGTGATTTGCGGATCAATATTTCCGGCTGCCCCAACTCCTGCGGCCAACAGATTGCCGCAGATCTCGGCTTCTACGGAAAAGTTGGCCGCAACGACCGTATGTACCCCGCTTATCATGTTGTTGCCGGCGCATCCATCGGAGCGGATCCCAAACTGGCGGAACTTGTCGGCGAAGTCAGTGCCTTCGATTTACCGAAGTTTACCGTTGATATTTTCAGGCTTTATCTGGAAAAACAAAGCAGGTATCCTTCTTTTAGCGCCTATGTTCAAGCGGAAGGCAAAGCAGATATCGCCGGGTTAACACGTAAATACAAGAATATACCCGAATTCAGGGATGATAAGAACTACTATTTCGACTGGGGTAGCGACCAAATTTTTTCGCTGGCCGCGAAAGGGGTTGGCGAATGTTCCGCCGGACTTTTCGACATGATTGATGTAGACCTGAATACCATCCATGAAGTAACGGAACAACTCAGCAGGGAGACCAACAAAGAAGCGGTTAACAAACTGCTTTACACGCTGGTTTTTGCTTCATCGCGCATGCTTTTAATTACAAGGGGAGCCGAACCAAAAAATACGACAGAAGTTTTCAACGAATTCTTGGACAAGTTTATAAACGCCAAGCTGATCAGTAATGTTTACCGCGAATCGGTGGAGATGGCACGCGACAACCAATCCTATGGTTTTTCGGAAAAGAAAGAGACCATCCTGGATCTTTCCCGGGCAGTCATAGACCTTTATGAAGGAATGGACGACTCGCTGCAATTCAAAAACTTGGAGAACAACGAAAAATCAAATTCCATCGAAGTTCCAAAACAAACAACCACCCGCAAAAAGGATTTCCGGGGAGTAGCTTGCCCGATGAACTTCGTGAAAACAAAAATAGAACTGGCCACTTTAAAATCGGGTGATTTGCTGGAGATATTGCTGGATGAAGGCGAACCTATCGAAAATGTGCCCGGTTCCATCAAAGGCGAAGGTCACAAGGTGCTGGACCAAAAGAAGGTGAATGATTATTGGTCGGTAACCATCGAAAAAGCTTAATCCATGAAATGCCCACGAGAAAATATTCAAGCCAACCGAAAATGATTATGTGGGTATTCCATTTTGCCATTAAAAACAAAATAAAAACAAATGAAGGAGAAAAGATACAGGAGCATACTCAAAGCTATATGCTGGCGATTAACCGGCACCATAGATACTTTTGTTATTTCCTACCTGGTCACCGGCAAATTTAAGTTCGCCATGTCCATCAGTTTTTTTGAAATTTTTACCAAAATAACACTGTACTACCTGCACGAGCGGTTATGGAACCGAATTTCAACCGGACGGGCTGAGGGCATAAAACCCGATTACGAAATATGAATAACAGTAACATGATTTTCTTACCCATCTCGATCAATATTACCGGTAAAAAAATATTGGTGATAGGCGGTGGCCGGATAGCCAGCCATAAAATCAGTTTTTTGGAGCAATTCACTCAAAACATTTCGGTGGTTGCCCTCGATGTGTGCGATGGTATCAAAGCAAAAGGCTATTCCTGGGTAGAAAAACCCTACGAAATAGCCGATCTCGAAGGCGCATTTCTGGTATATGCCTGCACCAGCATCCCTGAATTAAACCAAAGGATAAAGACCGATGGCGAAAGCAGCGGGATACTTACGAATGTGGTTGATAATCCGGGCTTATGCGATTTCGTATCACCGGCCATTTATAAGCACGGCCATTTTACCGTCGCGGTAGGATCGAACGCACAGGAAGTGCGCCGCGCCATCGCCATTCGGGACAGAATCAAAGAAAATTTAGAAAATGACACAGAGATCTTCATTCGGTAAAGTGTGGCTGGTTGGCTTTGGCCCGGGCGACCCCGAATTGCTGACGATAAAGGGATACAAACTCATAAAAACGGCAGATATCATTTTTTATGATGATCTGCTGAACAAAGAGTTCCTCCTGAAATTCCCGGCAGAGAAAGTTTATGTCGGAAAGCGCAAAGCCAACCACAGCATCGAGCAGGCTGAAATTAACGTGCTGCTTTACGAAGCCGCTGTTTCAGGCAAAACTGTGGTTCGTCTCAAAGGCGGCGACCCCATGCTGTTCGCCCACGGAGGGGAGGAAATCGATTATTTGGAACGCCGCCATATAGAGGTTGGGGTCGTTCCGGGCATAACGGCTGCTCTTGCTGCTGCCGCTTTTACGCATGTCCCGCTAACACACAGGGGAATCGCCTCCTCGGTTTCGTTTATCACAGGCCATGCCAACAGGGAAATCCATGTTCCCTTATCAGGAACGCTCGTCTATTACATGGGGGCCTCTAACCTTCTGACTATTGCCGAGGAAGTTGTTCGAAAAGGATGGCCGACCGATACTCCGGTTTTGCTCGTGTACAATGTTTCCGGTATCGATCAGGCAGAGTACTATACGACGCTGCAAAAAACCATCGATCAACCCAATCAAAATAAGACCCCGTTGATCATTATTATCGGCGAAGTTGTCCGGTTGAAAATCAATTGTGATTTGGGAAACAACCAGACAGAGTTGATTGATCAGCTGGCTGTCGTTGGTACCTAAACAGCAACAAAGCTGCTTCGTAGATTTGGCCATTGGATTTTAATCATATTTCTGTGTATTTTTGCAAATGCATTTAAAATATGAAATGAGTCGTAATTTATGTTATACTTGCATTTTTATATAATTCACAATTTCAGCAACTTACATAATTCTCCATTGTCCATTACTTAAATAAAGTCCGGGGGGTTTGATATGCAATATTTTATCAGGAACATGGTTTGCAACCGTTGTATTATGGTGGTACAACAGGTATTTGAAGATTTGGGCAATCCACCTGTACGCATTTCGCTTGGAGAGGTAGAAACTGCCAATCCGATCCTTCCCGACGAACTCGGACAACTCAGGGAAAGACTGGAGATC
>JAJZSZ010000420.1 GCA_021849365.1 Bacteroidota bacterium
CTATGGCGAAGAAACTTGGTTTTCTGAAAGTTTCGGAAATGAAAAAAGTGGTCACCCGTGAAATCCATGGGTTTATTGAAAACGGCGGGTTCCTTTTTGCCATGTGTGCTGCCACCGATACTTACGACATAACTCAGGCAGCTTTGAGTATCGACATTTGCGAATCGATGTTTGATGGCGACCCGGCCGATCCAGATATGAATTCGAAACTTAATTTCAACAATACACTAGCTTTCCAGAATTTTACCATCAACCGTAATCCCTACGAATACAAATTCTCGGATATTGATGTATCGACTACCCGTAAAGTTCCGCGCGAACAGGATTATTTCACATTGTTCCAGTTTTCGGCTAAATGGGATCCGGTGCCAACCATGCTTTGCCAGAACCACACCAATCTGATTAAAGGATTTATGGGACAAACCACAGCCTTTAAACGCGATCTTGTAAAACCGAATGTTTTGATCATGGGCGAAAACAAAGCTGCCAACGAAGCGCGGTACATTCACGGTGAAATCGGGAAAGGCTTCTGGACCTTCTATGGAGGTCATGATCCCGAAGATTTTCAACATTTTGTGGGAGATCCGCCAACCGACCTGAATTTACATCCAAACTCTCCGGGTTACCGCCTCATCCTGAACAATGTTTTGTTTCCGGCGGCCAAAAAGAAGAAACAAAAGACATAAAGGCAACCCATTGATCTGTTGTTGCAGGCATTAAAAGTCGGAAGTCGGCCACCCGGAAGCTAGGCCATTGGGAACCTTCAACCAATTCGGCTGGCCTTCTAAATGATATTTTACTACATTTATCCCGGAAAATTTCTGTTTTTACACTCTGCTCAGATGCCCGCGACCAATGATGATCAACAATTAGTGCAATCACTTCAAAAGGGAAATGTAGCTGCATTTGATTCTCTTTTTGAGGTTTACAGCCCAAAACTGTACGGTTTTGCCTTCAAATATTTCAAAAATGAGCAAGATGCAGAAGAATTGGTTCAGGAAGTTTTTGTGAAAGTTTGGGAAAATCGCCTCGCACTGAAATCGGAGTTTTCATTCAAATCATATCTGTTTACCATCGCCCTTAACCAGATAAGGAAATACTTTAATAAAAGAGCCACATCGCTCCGATACCTGGAAAGTCTTCGAAACGACCCAGAGTTTTCAGATAATCAGGCACTACATGAAAATGATTATGAATTGGCCTTTCAACAAATCAATCTGATCATTGAACAGATGCCGCCTCGCCGCCGTGAGATTTTTATAAAAAGTAAACTGGAAGGAAAAAGTTCGAAAGAAATTGCTGAAGAATTAAGTATTTCGGCCGGAACTGTTGACAACCAGGTTTCCGAAGCTCTTCGATTTATCCGAACTCAAATAAAACCTGAAAGCCTTACACTTCTTCTATTTGCTGTTTTGTTCGTATATTAGTATTGCAAGCAAAGCTCCTGACAGAACCTTAGTATTCTGAAAAACAATGATTCAAATAAACCTGAATCATTGTTGCCGTCCCGAAATTTGGCAATACTCAAAAAAATTTCAAAAACACCCATGAGAAAATCCATCTCATCGGATATTAGAGTAAAAAGAATCAAGAATTACATGATTTTCATTTCAGAAATGAATTGTGCAACTTAATGCAATGAAGGAACAATTATCACATCTTATCCAAAAAAATACAGAAGGAAAATTAACTCTAAAAGAGCAGATTGAACTTTCAGAACAGCTGTCAGACGATAAAAACAGTGCAGCAGATGAACTGTTGCTACAGGATTGGCAGGAAAGACTTAAATCAGGAATCAATCCTGATCATGATCTAACGCCAGTTCTCGACCGGGTTCACCACCAGATCCGAATTAATGAAACTGAAAGCAAAAAACAGTCTAGCTGGTGGATTGGCTTTCAGCGAGTTGCTGCAATTCTGATTCTTCCTCTGTTGTTTTCATTTCTGGCATATTACTTCATGCAAGGCAAGCAAACAGTCAACCCTGTTTCGTTTGCCGAGATACAGTGCCCCATGGGCGTTCGCACTAAATTTCAGTTACCCGACGGATCAACCGGTTATCTGAACAGCGGTTCACGGCTCAAATATCCCGTAACATTTAATGGAGAACGTAAAGTGGAATTAGTTGGTGAAGCCTTTTTTGATGTAGTTCACAATGAAAAAGCTCCCTTTCACGTACATACGCCCAATTTGGACATTAAGGTGCTGGGAACCACATTCAATGTAATTGCCAACGAGGATGAGCATATTGAAGAAATTGTTTTACAAACCGGGAAAGTTGATGTTTCATCCTTGATGGGCAAGCCACTGGCAGTTATGAATCCCAACGAACAAATCACACTTGACATTGAGAAACAAACCGTTGAAAAAAAGGATGTTGAAGCATCGCAATACACCAGCTGGAAAGATGGAAAGTTGGTTTTCCTGAACGAAAATATGCAGCAAATGGCACGCCGGTTAAGTCATTGGTACAATGCAGAAGTAGTAGTTGACGACAAACAGCTTGATAATTATACTTTTCATGCCACTTTTATAGATGAACCACTTGACGAAGTGCTGAAATTGCTCTCTCTGACTACTCCATTGAGTTACTCCGAAGAAAAAAGGGCAAGTAATGCTGATGGAGAATACCAGAAAAGAAGAATAATATTAAGAATCAATCAATCAAAAATTAATCAGTTCAAATAAAAAACAGGAAAGTGTTCGCACCACTCCCCTGTCAAAATCAAGTAGTCTAATGCTCAATTAATTGTTTAACCACTTAATGATTCAAATTTATGAAAAAAAAACGAATCGAAGCGCCGGTGCCTATCCGTGCGCTCTCTAAACTATGGAAAATTATGCGCCTAAGTGTATTCTTTTTATTTCTCTTTGTTGCTCAAACCTTTGCAACAATTACTTACTCCCAGCAAACTCGTCTTACATTAAAAATGCAGGACGCCAAAGTGATTGACGTGCTGAGTAAAATTGAAGACGAAAGTGAGTTCTTCTTTCTCTTCAATCAAAAACTGGTCAATGTTGATCGCTCGGTAAGCGTTGATGTTAAAAATGAAAGCATCGATAAGATTCTGACCAAGCTATTTGAAAACACCAATGTCAGTTATCTGGTAAAAGATCGCCAGATTATTTTGACAACAGCCAATCCAGAGTCCAAAATTTTTGAGCAGCAAAAATCAGTTTCAGGTAAAGTAACCGACTCTTCAGGTTCACCACTTCCGGGAGTTACTGTTGCCTTAAAAGGTACAACTACAGGTACTATTACAGATAACAACGGGAACTATTCACTTGCAAACGTTCAGGAAAATGGCACTTTGCAATTCTCATTTGTTGGAATGAAAACCCAGGAGATTTCCATTTCCGGCAAATCAACGGTTAATGCCACATTGGTTGAAGAATCGATTGGACTTGACGAAGTTGTAGCTGTTGGATATGGTACTCAAAAGAAGGTAAACCTGACAGGTGCAATTGCATCAGTAAGCGGAGAAGAAATGATTAAGCGTCCGGTTACCAATGCTGCAGCAATGCTACAAGGAAACTTAACAGGGGTACAGATTACTCAGAACTCGGGAGAACCTGGAAATGAAGGTATTAATATTCGCATTCGCGGTAATGGTACATTCAGTAGCGCAGGTTCTAATCCATTGGTGCTTATCGATGGAATTCAGGGTAACCTTGCTGATTTGAACCCAAACAATATTGAAAGCATTTCGGTACTGAAAGACGCCGCTTCGGCTTCAATCTATGGATCACGTGCTGCAAACGGCGTTATCCTGGTTACCACCAAAGTTGGTAAAGAAGGTAAGGTAAGCATTGAGTATAGCGGAAACTATGGCATTCATACTCCGACCAAGATGTATGAATTAATTACCAACTCGGCCGAATATATGGAACTATATAACGAAGCCA
>JAJZSZ010000421.1 GCA_021849365.1 Bacteroidota bacterium
GATCTAAAGAATACAATGCAACTCCACTGGGCGAACTCGAGCAGGGCAAATTAGTTATTTTGATTGATGAAAGTTCGGCTTCGGCCAGCGAGATCGTTTCGGGAGCCATTCAGGATTGGGACCGTGGTGTGCTGATCGGTCGCCGTTCGTATGGAAAAGGATTGGTTCAGCAGCCTTTCCCATTGACTGATGGCTCGATGATCCGCTTGACTACTGCACATTACTATACACCAAGTGGCCGTTGCATCCAGAAACCTTATGCTGATGGAGTTGACGCGTATCAGAAAGATTATATGCACCGGATTGAAACTGGCGAACTTTTCTCGAAAGACAGTGTAGCTCAGAATAAAACCGAGAAATATTTGACCAAGACAAGCAAACGAACCGTGTATGGTGGCGGTGGCATCATGCCCGATGTGTTTATTCCGCTCGATACTTCGAAATACTACGTTTACTACAATATGCTGAACCGCAGGAATGTGGTTTATACTACTGTATTGGGGATTATGGATCAAAACAGGTCTGATTTTACGCAGAAGTATCCTGATTTTAAGACTTTTAATGATAAGTTCGTGGTTTCCGACGAGATGGTCGATAAAGTTTTGGCTGCAGGTGAAAAAGCTGTTGGAGATGTTCCGGAGATGGTGATTCCTGAAGAAGGTGAAAACGTGAAGACGGTAGTAAAACCAAAAGAGGTTAAAAAAGAAGAACCATATAAGCCTGACCCTAAAAGCATTGAGTTTGCGCGTCCGTTGTTGAAAAAGCAAATCAAAGGTCTTATTGCACGTGATCTTTTCTCGATGAGTGAATATTTCCAGGTTATGAATGCCGATGACACTGCCATCAAGAAAGCTCTTGAGGTAATTAACAAAAGAGGCGAATACGAAAAGATTCTGACCGGAAAGTAAAAATGTTACGGGTTACGCGTTAATGAAAAAACGCATAACCTGTAACCTGAATCCCGCAACCTCAATTTTTATGGAATTAGTTATTAAATGGCTTTCAGGAAATTACATCGAACTTCTGGGAGCCATTCTTGGTATTGCTTATATCTTTTTCTCCATCCGGCAAAGTATTCTTACCTGGCCAATTGGTTTGCTTACATCGGTTCTTTACGTTTGGGTATTTTTTGTGTCGAAGCTTTATGCCGATATGGGCCTCCAGATGTACTACGTAGCAATAAGCATTTATGGATGGTACGAATGGCTTTTCGGTAATAAAACCAATCATTCAGAGCCCATACAGGTTAGCCGGATTACGCTGAAATTGAGCATTGTCCTTTCAGTGATAAGTTTTTTCCTATTCCTGCTGATTTGGTTTATCCTGAAAAATTATACCGATTCGCCTGTCCCTATGGCCGATTCGCTGGCTACGGCACTGAGTATTGTGGCTACATGGATGCTGGCCCGTAAAATATTGGAACATTGGCTGGTCTGGATTTTTGTCGATGCTTTTTCTGTCGGATTATTCTGGTACAAAGACCTTCTGCCTACAGTTGTGCTTTTTGTCGTTTACACTGTTATGGCTTACATTGGCTATCGTGAGTGGAAACAGGAATACGAGCACATTTTGTCGCACGAAGCTAAAATTTCTTCCGGTTTTTAAAGTTTTGCTGCGCTCATTTTCGGTTTTGTCCGTCAATGATACAGAAAGAAATTATCCAGCATTCTGAGGTTTTCATCTAATCACGGTTACTTTTGTACTTATGCACAATCCATCAGAAAAAATACGAATTGTAATAACTGGCCCCGAATCGACAGGAAAAACCACCCTGGCGCAACAGCTGGCCGAAACATTCGGTGGCAGGTATATTCCTGAATATGCCCGTGAGTATGTCGAGCATCTTGGGCATCATTATACTTTTGAAGATGTTGAAACCATTGCGCTGAAACAGATTGAGCAATACCATCAAACACAACAGAGTCAGGAACACTTTTTTTTCTTCGACACCTGGCTGATCATTACCAAAGTATGGTTCAGGTGGGTCTACAATATGGTGCCCGAATGGCTTGAAAACGAAATTAAACTGTGCCCTGTCGATTTGTTTCTGTTATGCCGTCCGGATTTGCCTTGGGAAGCCGACCAGGTAAGAGAAAATGGCGGTGAAAACCGGATAAAACTTTACAACGAATATCTTGAACAGCTCCGCAACTACGGGTTCAATTTTGTTGAAATAGGTGGGAATGGGGAGGAACGGCTGGAGAACGCCATTTCAGCTATACGGAATTTTTCGGGTCAAGCGTGAAAACTTAACTCATTAAAGTTTGATTTCAGACCTAAAAGTTTGATTTTTGTTTTACTGTTGGTAAATCCTAAAATCCCTAATCAGGCAAATCATAAATGTTAACCTCTAAAATGATTATAGTATGAACTCTGAGAAGAATATAGAACACAAGATGCGCAGTGCAGTTGAACAACTGTCGGATTCGGGTTCGCTAAACATGGTTTGCCACGAGCATCACATTGGTGAACCACTTCCATCTATCGACGCACTGAAAAAAATGGTTGGAATCATTCGTGAGATTATATTTCCCGGATACTTTGGCAATACCAGTTTGCGCGAAAATACGATCAAACACTACATCGGTGTTTACATCGACGAGCTGTTCGAAATACTCTCGGAGCAAATTCTGGCCGGCTTGTGTTTTACCTGCCAGAATCCCGAAATAGTGGACATGCAGGAACGTTCGAAATACGCACAGAACCTGGCTTCTGACTTTATATCGTTTCTGCCCGAAATCAGGCGCCTGCTGATTACCGACGTCGAAGCTGCTTATCTGGGCGATCCCGCAGCCAACAGCATGAGTGAGGTTATCTATTGCTATCCAACCATCCGGGCCATTATTAATCACCGTGTGGCTCACCAGTTGCTCAAGCTCGATGTACCAATAATTCCGCGCATCATTTCAGAAATGGGGCATTCCGAAACTGGCATCGATATTCATCCCGGGGCTCAGATTGGCGAAGGATTCACCATCGATCACGGAACAGGCGTGGTAATTGGAGCCACCTGTATCATCGGGAACAATGTGAAACTTTACCAGGGCGTTACCCTTGGTGCGAAAAGTTTTCCGCTTGACAAGGATGGCAACCCGATTAAAGGAATTCCGCGTCACCCGATTGTTGAGGATAATGTAATTATTTATGCTCAGGCTACCATTTTGGGGCGTATCCGTATTGGAGCCAACTCGGTTATTGGAGGTAACGTTTGGGTAACCAACAGCCTTCCGCCATATACCAAACTGGTTCAGTTTAAAGCCAAAGAGGCTGATTTTAATGATGGAGCCGGAATTTAATCAGAAAAGGAAAAGTCAACCCCTTTTGTTTAATCTTTTTCCTGAAAACTTATTTTATACTAAAAAAACAGATGACTTATCAATCATATACAGCTACAACGCTGGCAGGGCTCGAAGAAGTTTTAGCCAAAGAGTTAATTGAACTGGGTGCCGATGAAGTACAAATGGCGCGGCGTTCGGTTTATTTCAGTGGCGATTTAAAAATGCTTTACAAGGCTAACTATTGCCTTCGTACAGCTCTGCGGGTTTTAATTCCGATCGATTCGTATAAAATTCATACGGCCAACGATCTGTACCAGCGGGGCCGGAACTTCAAGTGGGAAGAATTGTTTGGTCTGAAACAGACTTTTGCGGTACAGAGTACTGTATTCTCCGATTTGTTCAATAATTCGATGTACGCCTCGCTGAAGCTGAAAGACGCCATTGCCGACCGTTTCCGTTACAAATTTGGCGAACGCCCGAATGTCGATTCCTCCGATCCTGATGTGTTGATAAACCTGCACATCAGTAATGGTGTTTGCACCATTTCGCTCGACAGCAGCGGCGAATCGCTTCACAAACGTGGGTATAGAGTGGGGCAGAACGAAGCGCCGATCAACGAAGTGCTG
>JAJZSZ010000422.1 GCA_021849365.1 Bacteroidota bacterium
CCGATCTACGAGGCGATAAACCTCGGTGAATTAAACGAGGTTCGCGACTATTCGTTAATTCACCCTATCAACAAAAAGAATATTGAAGGCAAAGTATTCCTGAAAGATGTTACGGGCTCAACGGGTACTGAAATTTCATTTAATTCACTGCAACCGCATTCTGAACAACCCTATTTTCACTTACATAAAAAGAATGAGGAAACTTACATCATACTGAAAGGTTCCGGGTTTTTCCAGGTTGACGAGGATTGTTTTAAAATAAAAGAAGGAAGTATCATCCGGATTGCACCTCAGGGGGTAAGAGGGATTTGCAATACGTCAGATGAGGAAATGATCTATATTGTGATCCAGTCAAAGGAAAATTCGCTGGAAGAATACACTACTGCCGACGGGACCAGAATTCCGCATGAACCCAAATGGCGATAGTAAAAGATAAAGAAGATTGATTTAATGGCTTGTCAGGGTTTGACTTGAGGTCAAGCCCTGACTATTTTATTTTCAGGCGAAAGCAGTTCTATGCCAGCGCAGTGGCAAAACTCTTACGGTAGTCGCTGGGCGTAGTTTTCATGTGGCGCAAAAACAGACGGCGAAGTCCATCAGCATTTCCAACACCGCATTCAGTCGATATTTCATCCAATGTCAGGCGAGTTTCTTCAAGGCGACGGCGAGCCGTTTCAAGCCTGAGTTTTTCAATATATTTTGCAGGAGTGATACCTGTTTCGCGCAAAAAAACACGTGCAAAATTACGCGGGCTCATCATGGCTTTTTCAGCCAGCATTTCAACAGTTAATTCATCATCCAGATGATCAACAATCCAATCCTGAATTGCTTTGATTGGCTCATAATCAACACTCTGATAATTCAAAATATTGCTAAACTGAGATTGATTTCCGGGTCGTTTCAGGAATAAAACCAGGCGGCGGGCAACTGCCACGGCCATATCGCGGCCAAAATCTTCTTCGACCATAGCCAGCGATAAATCCATGCCGGTAGAAATGCCTGCCGAAGTATAAACGTTTCCGTCTTTCACAAAAATCGGATCCGTTTCAACTTTTACTTCCGGATAAAGTTTTGCCAGTTTATCGCACACCATCCAATGAGTGGTAGCCCTTCGCCCGTTCAGTATCCCTGCTTTGGCCAAAACAAACGCTCCAGCACAAATTGAACCCATACGACGGATCTTATCGGTTTTATCGTTCAACCAGTCGAGCAAACTTTGAGGAATAACTTTCAGGGTAGAATTACCGGCAACTAAAATCGTATCGATTTCATAATTAACTGATTCGATTCCGCCCTCGGTAATAATTGGCAGTCCCGAAGATGTATTTACCTGAATCAATGAATCGAACGACAAAACATGCGTAGTGTAAGTTTTGTCCATTGCCGGATCATTCTCCCTAATACATTCTTTTGCTTTGGTAAAAACATCCAACGGACCGGCAACATCGAGTATGGAAACATTTTCGGGAACCAGAATGACAATATGTTTTGTTTTCGACATGACTATTTTAGTTTTGATTCTGAATCAAAATTAATAAAAATATGTCAGTTTATGCAAGAATCCGACAATTTCAGCCAACAAATGAAGTAATAGTGATCTTCGTATCAAATAAGTAACTGGAACAAATCGGGGCTATCGTTCAGGTATTCAAATACGAAGCCGTTTTCTTCCAAACGCTGGATTAAACCTTCATAATCTTCTCTATCCTGAAGTTCAATACCAATCAGTGCAGGGCCTTGCTCGCGGTTGGTTTTCTTGGAGTATTCGAACATGGTAATATCGTCGTTCGGGCCAAGTACTTTATCGACAAAATCGCGCAAAGCGCCTGCACGCTGTGGAAAGCGAACGATGAAGTAGTGTTTTAGTCCTTCGTACAGCAGCGAGCGCTCCTTGATTTCTTCGGTGCGGGTAATGTCGTTATTGCTGCCCGAAACCATGCACACCACATTTTTGCCTTCAATTTGTTCGCGGTAAAAATCGAGTGCTGCAATGGCCAGCGCACCGGCCGGTTCAACTACAATGGCATCCTGATTATACAGTTCAAGGATGGTAGTGCAAACCTTTCCTTCAGGAACAGTCACAATATCATCCACCACCTGCTGACAAACTTTAAAAGTAAGATCGCCTACACGCTGAACTGCGGCACCATCCACAAATTTATCGATGTCTTTCAGCGGAGTTACTTCGCCTTTTTCGAAACTGATTTTCATCGATGGAGCACCGGCAGGTTCAACACCAATTATTTTGGTTTCGGGACTGATTTGCTTGAAATACGCTCCCACCCCGGCAGCCAAACCTCCTCCGCCAATGGGCAAAAACAGGTAATCGATGTGGCCGTTAAAATCCTGCAAAATCTCAACTCCGGCAGTTGCCTGACCTTCGATAATTTGCGGGTCGTCGAACGGATGAATATACACCATACCCGTTTCCAAAGCATCTCGGTGAGCTGCTTCCGAAGCTGCATCGTAGGTATCGCCCACCAAAACCACTTCAATATTTCCCTTCCCGAACATTTTTACCTGCGTAATTTTTTGTTTCGGCGTGGTGGTTGGCATGTAAATTTTGCCTTTTATACCCAGCAACTGGCACGAATAAGCCACACCCTGAGCATGGTTTCCGGCGCTGGCGCACACAACTCCTCTATCTCGTTCTTCGTCGGTTAGTCCCGATATTTTATTGTAGGCTCCACGAATTTTGTAGGAGCGCACTACCTGCAAATCTTCCCTTTTCAGGAAAACATTGGCCGCATACCGGTTCGACAGGTTATTATTTCGCTGAAGCGGAGTGGTTTCAACAATGGTATTTAGGTTTAACTGGGCAAGCGTGATGTTGCGCAGGGTTGGATAATATGGCTTGGAGTCTGACATGGTTGTTTTCTATTTTTTGGGGATAGCGCAACAAAATTAGTTTCTTAAAAACAAATGCATGTTTTTGTCACATGAAAACGTCCGGGCTTTATACAAAGTTTACAGTTGAACAAATTCGACCTTCCAAACATTAGTTTGTCGTTAAATGATTACTGGGAAAATGACACTAACCGCTCAAGGGGCATAACTTTGTGGCACAAATTCAAATGTTCAGGACATGTACGAGAAAATGTGGAACCGGGATTTTATACTCCTGACATTATCGAACTTCTTCATGTGCATTACTTATTATGCACTTATTTCGGCACTTCCGGTATATCTGGTGAACGAACTCCATGGCGGGAAATCGCAGGTGGGTGTTGTTTTAGCGGCCTACACCATCGCTTCAGTAATAATTCGCCCGTTTTCGGGTTTCGCGCTCGACAAATTCGGTCGCCGTACTGTTTTTTTGCTTGCCCTTATTTTCTACACCAGTTTATTTGCCGGATACCTGGTTGCATTCAGCATAGTAGCACTTATCGCTTTAAGGTTTGCTCAGGGATTAACCTGGGGAGTAACTACCATCTCGGGCTCAACCATTGCCGTTGACATTATTCCTACCGCCCAACGTGGTGAAGGCATTGGTTATTTCGCCCTCTCAACCACCATGGGCATGTCGGTTGGGCCAATCGTCGGCGCTTTCATTATTCATCATGGCGGATATTCGGAGCTGTTTATTTCGGCCTTGTTCATCAGCCTGGCAAGCCTCTTCATGGCCTATTTAATCAGGCTCCCCAAAAAGTTGACATCCAAACGCGACATTGAATTTAGTGTTGAGAATCTGTTTCACAAAAAATCGATTTTACCATCGATCAATCTGATGGTTATTATGACTACGTATGGAGGTTTACTCTCGTTCATAGCCCTTTTCGGACGCGAAATTGGCATTGAAAACACCTCGCTTTTCTTCCTGATTTTTGCTATTGGGATTGCCACCTCCAGATTAACTTCAGGAAAGACCTTCGATCGGAAAGGACCTCTTGGCATCCTGAAAT
>JAJZSZ010000423.1 GCA_021849365.1 Bacteroidota bacterium
CCGTTCGATCTCTTCCTTTTGACCGGGAGAAAGGACTTCATTCTCATTTAATGTCCAAATCCCTTCCAGTAATCCCTGTCGGCGCAGTACCTCATGGATACCTGTTATACATCCGGAAAAATTATTGGCCACATCAAAAAATGCAGCGTTACAATCTGTTATTTGTGCGCCAATAGTTAAATATTGGGAGAGATTGTTTTTAAAATCCGGCTGCCGGATTTTTTCCATAAGTTTTACAGCCGATCCGGTCCAGACTGCCCAATGACCTAAAAGCCCCCCCACAATTCGCTTACTTATAAGTTTATCACCTAAACGGAACTGGTATTCTGTGAGGAGATCGGCCACAATATTATCATCGTTACCTGTATATAAAGCAATCTTTTCACTTCGACCCGACTCAACTACACCGCGAACAACGTCAAGAGTTTGATATCGGTTAAATGGCGCCATTTTGATGGCAATTACGTTTTCAATTTCAGCAAAGCTTTTCCAAAATTGAAAATCCAGCCTTCTACCGCCTACTGCAGGTTGAAGGTAAAAGCCGATAACAGGGATTATTTCAGCCACAGCCTTACAATGATCTATAATTGTACTGTTCGATGCATCCGGAAAAGCAGCGAGACTAAGCAAAACGGCATGATAACCAAGATTTAGCGCTAATTGCGCTTCTGCAACAGCCTGCTTTGTTTTACCGATCACCCCGGCTATTCGAATTGGCGTTTTTCTGGTTTTTAATGTAAAATCATCGAATTCTTCTTTTGCAATTTTCAAAACCGGTTCGTACAAGGCTATTTCGGGAAGGCGTATTTCAAACTGGGTCGTATGCACTCCCACAGCAATTCCTCCTGCCCCGGAATAAAGATAATATCTGACAAGAGCGCGTTGCCGGCGTTCATCCAACTTTCTTTTTTCGTTTAAAGCAAGTGGCAGGGCAGGAATTACAGCCCCTGTTTGTATTGTATCATAAACACTTTTGGGTATGTCTGAAGAAATCATATCATTGAATTTAAATTTATTCCTGTAGTCACTTACTTCAAAATGAAAATAAGTGTACTAATCCCCGCAAAAAGGAGTATGTTTTTTAGCTATGATAATAATGATGCTGAATCTTTATCCAGATAAAGCCTTACAGCCTCATGGCGCCGCATGGCCGATGCCGGAACCATTGGAGAAATTGGGCTTTCAACTGTTTTTTTAACAGCCTCTGCTTTCCGTTGATCTGGAACACAACAAATAATGGCTTTCGATTTCATGATCTGTCGGATAGACATACTGATTGCTTTTTCAGGAACATCATTAATTGTGGCGAACCAACCTTCGCCCATTTGCTGCTTCCGGCAATCTTCATCAAGTTTTACTACAAGGTAGGCATCTTCTGTTTCGAAATCTGCAGGAGGGTCATTAAAAGCCAGATGGCTGTTTTCGCCAATGCCTACGAAAGCGACATCAATGAGGTGTTTACTAATTAACTTTTCTAACCTGACACATTCCTGCTCAGGCTCTATCTCGCCATTTACATAGATAAACTCCCTGGGCGACACCATATCGACAAACCTTTCTTTGAGATATTTCCGAAACGATGCAGGATGAGTTTCTGATATTCCGATATACTCATCCAAATGAAAGGCTGTTACTAACGCCCAGTTGACATCTTCCTTTACCAATTCGTTCAACATTTCGAACTGAGATGCACCGGTAGCAACGATGATATTTGCTACCCCCTTATCAAGGATTGCCTGACGAATCAATTCTGCACCTTTTTGCGCAGCTATTTTACCAAGAACCTGTTTGGTTTCTGAAATTATTATTTCCATGTTTCATATTTTTAACTAACAATAAAATTCAAATTATCATCCAACGGGGTCATCTTTGGCATCAACAGGTGTACAAATCCCAAGATGAGAATGTAGGAGAAGCCAGCGATCATGAATGCCCAGAAATAGCCTGAATTTCCGGCAGTATCCAGTACCGCACCCAGGGAAATATCAGCAATTATTGCTACAGCCACCCCGACCATTTTCCCAATTCCTATAACCGATGCGATCGCTTTTTTTGGAAAAACATCAGGCACCAACGTATAGCCATTGATTGACCAGGACTGATGCCCTGCGGCGGCAAGGCCGATCAGAAAGACTGCAAGCCATTTACTTGCAATAACCGGAACAAAGGCAACAGGTAAAATAATGATAGCACAGACCAGCATGGTTATTTTTCTGGCCTTGTTTATCGTCCAGCCTTTTTTTATCAATGCGCCGGAAGCCAATCCCCCCAGCAGGCTTCCTGCGTCGGCCATGATAAAGATGATCAGGAAAGGAAGTCCTATATTATTAATGTCCACCCCAAACTGATCGGAGAGAAATTTCGCGCCCCAGAAAAGGTAAAACCACCAGACACCATCGGTTAAAGTAGTTAATGCGAAAGCCCAGGTTTCCCTTTTAGGCAATAGTTTAACCCAGGCAATTTTTTCGGTGTTCTCTTCTTCTGAATCGCTGTTGATATAAGCCAACTCCTCTTTTGATAATTTTGGATGTTCTTCAGGTTTTTGATATGTTTTTAGCCATAGGATTACCCATAAGGAACTAAGCGCACCGGTTATCAGAAAAGGAATCTGCCAGTTATCTCCATTAACAGAAACAATTGCACCAACGATGAACGGGGCCAAGATTGCCCCAACGCTGGTTGATGCGTCAAAAATACCAGTAGCAAAAGCCCGGTCCTTTTTCGGGAACCACTCAGCTACAGTTTTAATTGCGGCTGGGAAATTCCCGGATTCGCCAATGCCCAGCCCGAAACGCGCCACAATAAACCCGACTAAACTGAAAGCCGATGTGACTATAGCATGCAACATCCCGAATATACTCCATACGGCAACTGAAATAGTATAACCTATTTTAGTGCCAAACCTGTCAATAATACCGCCCATAAACAGTAACCCAATCCCATAGGCAATTTTGAAGGAAACCATGATGGCCGCATAGTCTTTATTTGTCCAGTCGAAAAGTTTTTGCAAGGTTGGGGCCATCACTCCTATAATACTACGATCGAAATAGTTGATTGTAGTGGCCATAAATACCAGTGCAAGTATCCTATATCGATAATTGCCGATTTTGGGTGTTCGTTCTGTCATGTTTGTATGTTTATTTAGAATAGACAATTTTACCGGCTACAATTGTTTTCTGAACAACTATCTTTCCGTTTTCGTTGGTAAACAGGATTAAATCAGCGCGTTCCCCCTGTTTTATTTCACCAATGTCATTCAAACCAAGCAGTTTGGCCGGATTTGAACTAGCCATTTGAATAGCGTTCCCCAAACTACAGTTCGTGAATTTCATGATATTCGACACATCGGTGCTGATTGGGCTTGCCGCTCCTGCCAGTACATTTTCCGCAGGGAATTTTATTACATCTGGTGTTAAAACAACCAGTCTTTCTCCACGTGTGTATACTCCGGGAGGAAGCCCTGCTAAATCCAATGCATCCGAAACAAGTATGGTGCGTTCAACACCTTTCATCTTATAAAAACACTGAACTTCTTCCTTATTGAGATGAAATCCATCGGCAATGATGGTGGCAGTGAGCCGGTCATCGGCCAATTGTGGCCAAAATGGATTATCCCAGCGATTGATCACATTGGCACAACCATTGCCCAAATGTGTGGACAAGGAAGCTCCTGCAACGACAGCCTGTTTTATTATTTCAGCCGATCCATTATGATGTCCCAATGATACGACCACACCTGTATCAACACATTTTCTGATAAAAGGGATTGCTCCCTCTATTTCCGGGGCAAGAGTAATGAGTCTGATGCCATTGTGAGCGGCTTTCTGCAATTCCGTGAATTCAGCCCAGTTAGGCTTCCTGATATATTTTTCCAGATGAGCACCTCGAAAACCCT
>JAJZSZ010000424.1 GCA_021849365.1 Bacteroidota bacterium
GATTGGCAAGATTCTTAGCGACTTTGGCTTTCAAATTCTCCGGAACAATTCCCCAGAAAAGCGGAGCGCTTAGCTCGGTTTGCAATCCCTGCCCGTAAATTCCGGTTTCACGGTTCAGGTATTTTTGATTAATGGCATCGGTAATTTTTTTTGCCAGAGCCGAATATTTCTTGTAGTCATCATCTTTACCAAATAATTTGGCTGCTTTTGCCAGAATATCAGCATCTACAAAGTAATAAATCGACGACGTCAGTTCTTTGGGTGTTACCGATTTCACTGGAACCCAGTCGCCCAAACCCCAATCTGTAATTCCGTGTGGACTAATGCTGGTGATATGATCAACATATCGTTTGAGGTTATCGTAATTGTCGGCCAGCAATTTTGAATCACCATAAAAGAGGTAAACATTCCATGGAATAATGGCAATGGTACTGGTCCAGTCGGGACCATTGGCCCAGGTATAACCCCATCCGCTGGTTGGGATGATAGCGGGCAAAACACCGTTGGGCTGCTGTTCATCACGATGGTCGGCCAGCCATTTTTCATAAACGGTGATACCATCGAAATTATATAAACCTGTTTCGCTGGCAATGTGTGCATCACCCGTCCAGCCGTTCTTTTCACGCTGAGGGCAGTCAGTTGGGTATCCCTGAAGATTCGATAAATACGATACATTGGTAGCTTTCCATATTTTATTCAGCACATCGTTCGAACTGGTTACATTTCCAACCGGAGGGACATCGCTGTGCATGAAAAATCCCCTCATTTTGGTTATTTCGATGGGTTTATCACTGGTTACCTCAACATATTGAAACCCTTTGTAATTGAAGTGAGGCCAGAATGTTTCTTCTCCTTCCCCATTCAAAATATAGATGTCAGTCTGAAACGGGTCTTTGTCATCGGTTGGGCGGTAGTGTACATCAATGTTCGATTGATCAACTGAGCCATCCTGTTTCAACCGCTCTCCGTGTTTTAACCTTATTTCAGTTCCTTTTTCGCCTTTCACGCTAATTTGGCTAATTCCGGAAATATTCCGACCCAAATTATAAACGTAATGCTGACTGCTGTACATTAATGTCCCGGTCGGAGCAATTTCTTCGACAAACCGAATCGGATGTAATTGCTGTGCCACAATATTTTGCGAAGGGGCATTCACTGGAATCGAGTTTTTCCATTTCGAATCGTCGAAACCCGGCTTATCCCAACCCGGCTGGCTCAAACGCGCATCGTGATGCTCTGCCGTATAAATGCTATTGAAAATGATAGGACTGAGTGAAGTTTTCCAATCAGTACCCGATTTAATAATCTCTTCGCGGCCATCCTGGTAAGTAATGCGCAAATCGAGGCAAAACTTAGGACGGTCTCGCCACGGAGCCTGATCAAAATACCAAACCGCGGTAGATTGGTGGTTGTACCAGCCATTTCCAAGCAGCACACCCAAAGCAACGGTTGGTGCGTTAATTAACGAAGTCACATCGTAAGTCACATACAACGTTCTCCTGTCAAATCGGGTGTACATTGGGTCGAGCCGGTGGTCACCCACACGCTGACCATTGATCGAAAGTTCGTACAAACCAGCTGCTACTATATAAATACGGGCACTTTTTACTTTTCCTGAAGGTTGAAACTGCTTGCGAAAATAAGGTGCAGGTTTCAGGTTGATATCTTTCGAATCTGCAATCCATTCGCCTTTCCAGTTGCTCATTTGCATCATTCCGGTTTCGAAGCTGGCAACAGCTGCCGGAGCAAGTTTCTGCTGATCTTTATCCCACAGAACAACCGTCCAGTAATATTTGGTAAAGGGTTGCAAAGACTTTCCGACGTAGCTAACAAGCATTTCTGAACCTGAAATCTTACCTGTTTCCCAAACATTTCCTCTTCCGGAAGATACTTCCAGCGAATCGGTCCCTACGAATAACTGATAAGCTGTTTGCAATGCACCTTCACGGCTGTCGTGCATTTGCCACTGCAAACGAGGCGCAGAAGCATCGATGCCTATTGGGTTTATTAAATGCTCACATTGCAAGTTCACAGGCTGGGCAAACGAAAAGGCCGAAATGAGCGACATTGCCCACAAAACGAAAAGTTTTTTTGATTGCATTAGGATTGGTTTAGTATTCGAGTTCGAAAGATAGCGATTTTCAGCTGAACTATTTAACCGTAAAATAAAGCGTAAATGTATTTTTTAACCCAAAAACCTGCTTTGATTATAAAATCATTCTAATAAAAGATTAAATCAAATCCAGATTGCAATTCCGTTCCACCTGGTCGATTTCGGCACCCAACTGTTTGTAGAAACCGATGGCGGTTAGATTCCAGTCTGAAACCTGCCAGCGAAGCTTGTTACAGCCGGTAGCCCGGGCCTTTTCAATTACACGATTTATCAGCAAGGTCCCAAGCCCTTTCCCGCGGTACGCCGGAGTGACATACAAATCATCCATATACATACCTTTACCGGTAAAAGTATAATAGGTAAAAAACCATGTGGCATATCCGACTATCCGCTCATCAGGAGAAATAGCCACAAAACCGTTGAAGTACGCTTTTTCTTCAAGCATTCGTTCGTGCGAATTGACCATGCGGTCCTGCAAATTTTCGAATGCAGCAAACTCCATTATTAAAGCTATCAGCTGCGGAAAATCGGCTTCGGTGGCTTCCCGGATTATGATTTCTGAGGTTTCAGGTTTATTCATTATTTATGACGTTTTATTTGGCAGCGAAAGATAAATTGTTGCTTCCGATATTAATACTTGAAATTATCGAATAACATTTGGATCAAAATAAATAACTTTAGTTGTAATATCTATCACTGATTTAGACCTTTAATTCTGTACCATTTTTTAAAAACCTTTAAACGATCAACATATGAAAAAAACTATTGCCTGCTGCGGAATTAATTGCGATAGCTGCGACGCAAGAATTGCTACCCTGACCAATGATAATGAATTGCGCGAAAAGACTGCTGCAACCTGGAAAGCTCAGTTTGGGGCCGACATTACACCGGAAATGATTAACTGCACTGGATGCCGGGAAGAAGGTGTAAAATTTGCACATTGCAGTGAATGTGAAATCCGCAAATGCGCTGACGCCAAAGGGTTCAAAACCTGTGCTTCGTGCGACATGCTCGACACCTGCGATACTGTGAAAAACCTGCACCAGTATCTTCCGGAGGCTTTGACAAACCTTAAAAATTTAAATTGAAGTAACAAAAAAAAGGGCTGTTTCATATGAAACAGCCCTCGGCAATAAATGTCTTATCTTAGTATAATCTATGCTAGCTTAACATTAACTGCGTTTAATCCTTTACGACCATCCTGTAGTTCGAAAGTAACTTCGTCATTTTCTCTTACCTGATCGTTTAACCCAGATACGTGAACAAAATATTCATTCTTTGATTCACTATCAACAATAAATCCAAATCCTTTGGATTCATTAAAAAACTTTACTGTACCTTTTTGCATTATATTAAAAATTAATTCGGGGCAAATATAGTTATTAAATCGAGATACAATGCAACTTATTGAAAATAAATATTTTTAATCCTTAATCAAACGACGTTCGAGTAGCACCACGTTCTCAACATGATGTGTGTGCGGAAACATATCAACGGGTTGAATCCGGGTTACCTTATAAGCTTCATCCATTAATGCAAGGTCGCGGGCCTGTGTGGCAGGATTACAGCTCACATACACAACCCGCTCAGGAGCAGCTTCCAAAATAGTTTTTACCACGTCTTCATCCATTCCGGCACGCGGTGGATCGGTAATAATCACATCGGGTTTTCCGTGTTGGGCAATAAATTCATTGGTCAGTATTCGCTTCATATCACCGGCAAAAAAGCTGGTATTTTCGATACCGTTCAATTCCGAATTTACGTGCGCATCTTCAA
>JAJZSZ010000425.1 GCA_021849365.1 Bacteroidota bacterium
GGTAAATTGTACGATTACCTCCAACTGCTTTATTATTCAACCGGAGGGAAGGTTTCTATTTTTGATCAGCCAATTATCAAAAATATGGGAGAATACATTGCCAAATCGTATGTTGGCAACGGTTGGGTGGTCAATTTTGCCGATGCTTCAGCCAAAGGAGGCGGCGAACCAGGGATGATTTTCCGTTATGGCAAAGCCGTTGGAAGCCAGGAAATGCAGCAATTTGCCGCTTATCTGTTCGAGCGCGATGGAAAAGTAAATCATTTCAATGCAGGTCGCGATCTGTTCAGGACTTTTGAAAATCTGAAATATCAGAATGATTTAGAAAAGGTTAAGCCGGCGACTTCACAGGCAACCTCAACCTGGTATCCTGAAACAGAATTCTGCTACATGCGAAATTCAAACGGATTTTTCCTGGCAGCCAAAGGAGGTTACAATGCCGAAAGTCACAACCACAACGACATGGGTTCATTCTCGTTGTACCTCAATAATACCCCGATGATTATTGATGCCGGTGTTGGAACATACACCCGACAGACGTTTAGCAGCGAGCGTTATACGATCTGGACAATGCAAAGCAACTACCACAATTTGCCAATGATTAATGGGATTCCTCAATCGCCAGGACCCCAGTTTCGCTCAAAAAATGTCAAATTCGATTCAGCAAAATCAATTTTCTCACTCGATCTTGCAGGGGCATATCCCGAAGAAGCTTCGGTTGAAAAATGGCAACGGACATACCAGCTCAATGCAAAATCAGGACTGATTATTCAGGATGAATTTAAACTGAAACAAGCAAAAAAGGCCAACCAGATCAACTTCCTAACTTGGGGAAACCCGGATATTACAACTTCAGGAGTGGTTATACTTGACAAGGAAGGGCAAAAGTTGCGACTAATTTACGATGCCAGCCTGTTTGAACCAACCGTTGAAACAATTACCTTACCTGACAAACGGCTCTCAAACGTTTGGGGAGAACAGATTTACCGGTTGTCGTTGAATACGAAAAAAATGCCACTTTCAGGAAAATATAAAATCAACATAACTCAATAACGATGAGGAAAATAGTTTCACAAGTTATCGTAATTCTTTCATTTCTGATAGTCGGATGCCAAAGTTCTTCAAAACAAAAGCTATTGTTTGTTGCCGAAAACATTGAATTTGCCAAGACTCAGGAAAAGCTCCAGGTTGATGCTATTGAAAAATCAGGAAAAATACTAAACCCGCGAACAGTAGCAGATGGAAAAGTTAAGTACATATCGCCGGAAGACTGGACCAGCGGCTTTTATCCCGGAACCATGTGGTACATGTATGAATTAACAGGCGATTCGACATGGAGAACGTATGCCCGAAAATATACGCAAGCTATTGATTCTGTAAAGTATCTGACCTGGCACCACGATGTTGGATTTATGATCCAATGCAGCTTCGGAAACGGTCTCCGGTTAGGAGAGCAGGCATATAAAGACGTAATCATTCAGGCAGCCAAATCGCTCTCAACCCGGTTTCATCCGGTGGCCGGAATTACACAGTCGTGGAATGTGGATAAAGGGTGGCAAAGTCAGCGTGGCTGGGAATGCCCGGTAATTATCGACAACATGATGAATTTGGAGCTGCTGTTCAATGCAACAAAGTTGTCTGGCGATTCGTCGTTCTACAAAATTGCGGTAAGCCATGCTGATCAAACAATCAAAAACCATTACCGCGCGAATTACAGCTGCTATCATGTGGTTGATTACAGCCTGAAAGATGGGTCGGTACGAAACCGGCACACGGCTCAGGGTTATGCACACGAATCATCGTGGGCCCGCGGACAAGCCTGGGGAATTTACGGCTTTACCGTTTGTTACCGCGAAACCCACAATCCAAAGTATCTTGAACAGGCACAAAAAGCCTTCGAATTCGTGGTTCACAACAAGAACTTCCCGGCTGACTTTGTTCCGTACTGGGATTTTGATGCGCCAAAGATTCCGAACGAACCTCGCGATGCTTCGGCAGCAGCAATCATGGCTTCGGCGCTTTACGAACTGTCGACGTTCGATAATGGGGAGTATTATAAAGGTTGGGCCGACAAAATTATGGCAAGCCTGGCTAGCCCGCCATACCGGGCAAAAGTTGGTGAAAATGGCAATTTTCTGCTGATGCACTCAGTGGGCAGCATTCCGCACGGTGCCGAAATTGATGTTCCTTTAAATTATGCAGATTACTATTTCCTGGAAGCATTACTGCGGAAAAATCAACTTGAAAAGAAAATAAATTGAATTAATCTCGAATACATAGTTCGATCTTGTAAGTTAAGTTTGCCCCTTTATCGATTTCGGTAAGGGGGCTTTTCTTTGTAACGCTACTCAAATCCATTATTTTGGTTTGGCTTATTATTTAAATTTATCATTAGGCATATAATTTTATAATCAATTATAAATTAAATAGTTAATTAATTAAAGAAACGACAAATCGAAGAAAATAGCTCTAAATATTGTACTAAGTTTTTTTAAAATTGGTGGATTTGGTCTTTTTGAATTATGGAGTACCTTTATCCCCAATGAAAAAAGTGATATTTTATCTCTTACTTTTGATAGTTCCTGTTCTTAATCATGCAAGGATTAACGAACCGGTATCAATAGAGGCTTCAAGCATGAATGTCTATACCGCGTTGAATCTTGCCAGTTTACAATTATCAAAAGATATTTTCTCGTTAGCAATTAAAGGGTTAAAGAAACTCGAGGCCGAAGGAAAGCTGAATAATCCTAACATTATTACCATCGCAGATTACTCTCAATCAAGCAGCAAGAAACGTTTGTATGTCATTGATTTAAAAAGCGGTAAGCTCTTGTTTAATACTTATGTGGCACATGGGCGTAATACTGGTGAAGAGTTTGCCAAATCGTTTTCAAACGAAGAAGGATCGTTAAAAAGCAGCCTGGGATTTTATATTACTGAACACCCGATTGTTGGCTCACACA
The DNA here is from genome assembly GCA_021849365.1 of Bacteroidota bacterium. GTDB lineage: Bacteria > Bacteroidota > Bacteroidia > Bacteroidales > Prolixibacteraceae > Aquipluma. The sequence continues at coordinate 2,964 of JAJZSZ010000425.1, forward strand.
CCGGATATGCGCTGATGATTAATGGGGTAGAAAAAGGCATCAACGACAATGCCGCAAAAAGGGCAATTATTATCCATTCAGCCGATTATGCCACCGAAACTTTTATCAAGAAACACGGGAGACTGGGCCGAAGCTTTGGCTGTCCGGTTCTGCCGCCCGATATGAATAAGCCCATTATTGAAAGCATCAAAGGAGGAACCTGCCTTTTTATTTACCATCCAAATAATCAATACATAAGCGGTTCTTCATTATTAAAGTAGGCCATACACATCTTTCAGGAATGTCACTTTATCTCCGTCAACAATGGCTGGCATGTAAATAATAAAAACGGGAATCTTCTTTTCCAGTCTTATCGTTTTTGTTTCAGTATCTTTCTTCCCGGTTTTTAAAGCTTCTATATCAATTTTTCCTCTTGTCAGAAAATCAGCAAGTTCTATGGGTTTTTCCAATCGAACACAGCCGTGACTTAAAAAACGATATTCTTTGGCGAATGATCCTTTTGAATTGGTATCGTGCAAATAAATACTAAAAGGATTCTGCATATTAAACTTCAAAACTCCCAGCGAATTGTTCGGTCCAGTTGATTCCCGGAAAAAATAGGGAAAGTTCTTTTCAGTATAATCTGACCAATTTAGATCCGAGTCGTCAATCGTATTTCCTTTGGCATCAACCACCTCAAAGTTGTTCCGGTCGAGGTAACTCTCATCCTTTTGTATTTTGGGCAACAACTCCTTGGATGCAATCGAGTAGGGGACATTCCATGCAGGAAAAGTGACAATATTCGTAATATGCGAGGCTATTGTTGGCGTACGACTTCGCTTTTTACCAACAACCGATTTCATTTTCAGAGCGACATTATTTTTGCGGTAATACCTGACCATAGTCTCCGGAATATTTGCTACAATATATTCCAGATC
>JAJZSZ010000426.1 GCA_021849365.1 Bacteroidota bacterium
GAGTTTTAAATAAAACTTCAGGACCATAGCCTGTGCCGGCGCTATTAACTGCATAAGCACGTACATAATAGGTGGTATTCCCTTTGAGACCGGTCAACGAACTGACAAATGCCCCAGTTCCTTTTGAATCGGAGGTTTTGGTATCTGCCGTTGTCGGATTGTGGTTGGTTCCATAACAAATGCCACGGGCTGTCACCTCCGCACCGCCGCTTACGGTAACATTACCGCCACCAGCAGCTGAATTTCCTGTAACTGCAGTAATTGCAGCTGTCGTTAGCGTTGGGACAACGGGCAAAGTAGTAAAATTAACCTCTGATCCGTAGATGGTGCCACTTGCACTGATAGCATAAGAACGTGCATAATATTTGGTTGCATAAGCAAGGCCCGGCAAAGTCACATTGTAGGTAGCTGTTTTGCTTTGACCGATAAAGGCAACTTTTGTATTTGAGACAGTTGGAGCGGGTGAAGTATTGTAACAAACACCTTTTTCAGTGAAACCATCCCCTTCGGCTACAACATATCCTACAACCGTTGCTGCATCAGATTTAATATTCAGCGTTTGCGTGGTTGAGAGCGTAGGGCTTAGCCTGACGTCCGATTTTTCCTTGGTACACGCTGCAAAAAAGAGGGTTGCAGTAACCAGGACGGCTAATATTCTATATTTAGACTTAATTTTCATTTATCTTTATTTTTTATAAGTTAAAATAATCAATTAGTGTATTGATACTTAACAGGGATGTCGTTCGCCATGAAACTCTCAGCGAACGACATGACCGTTTTAGTTGTTTTTAACGATAGTATAAGTACCGGTTGTCCCATTAATGATGGTTAAGGTAATAGTATAATTACCTGCAGTCACTGAACAGTTCGCTCCACCTTGGGTCAAATTATCAGTTGTTCCGCCCAGGTTCCATCCCCAGTCATCATTTAGCCTGAATTTGAATCCGCCGCTAACAAGGTTGAGTGTAATTGACCAGGTTCCTGTACTCGCATTGTAATCCATCTTTTGGTCAGGTGAACTCCATCCGTTAGGAGTTGCGTCTCCAACTAAGCCAACCATATAAGATTCCAATTTGTAAGTAAGCGCCTTGGTGTCGACCGTAAGTCTGTACCATCCGTTAGCAGTAGATTTAATACCGCTTCCATTCACCGAAAGTACTCCGTTGCTTCCGCCATAAATAGTATTGGAATCCGGATCTTTCAAAGTGAAACTTTTTGTTGCATCAAGTTTAACAAAGTTGACGTAAACGCCATTACCCAATGCAGATTCGATTTTCTGGGTAATACCTGAACCAATTAAGTCCAATCGAGGCAATCCATAGGTTGTAGCATCAGCAGATTTCGTAACGGAACTATAGACAAATGAAGCAGTTCCGCTACTTACTGAAAGGACTGACCTTATTCTCAAATCAACAGAGGTTAGCTGGTCTGCAGGGTATTTCTTAAGGAAGATCCCGTTAAGATCGCTCACCGATATTTTCATTGAAAGATCCTGCTTGTCGCTAAATATTAATAGTGGATCCTTAAAATTAGTCCCTTTCACGCAAGCTTCCAGATAATAGGTTGCAGAAGCCTGAAAGCCTGGATCAACAGCGGTGCCTACAAATTGGAGTACATTCGTCCCATTGGCCCTTTTAAGTGTTAAATCAGGCACGCTCACAAGGGTTGGTGCAACTGGATTGTCCGACAAGATAGCTTTTGTTTCATCTTTCTTACAAGAAAACAAAATTCCGATCAACCCAATGAAAGTCAGATATATAAATATTTTTTTGTTCATTGTTCAAAAATTTAGAAGTTTAATTATAACCAGGATTTTGTTTTAAAGTTGGGTTCGCTCCTAAATCGTTAGAAGGGATAGGGTAAAGGTCACGGAAACTTTCCGTTGCAGCTCCGGCGGCAACTTTTCCTTTCCAGGGCCATAAGTAAGCTCCACCGGTAAATTTGCCAAACCGGATAAGGTCAGTTCTGCGGTGTCCTTCCCAGTAAAGCTCACGGGCTCTTTCATCCAGGATGAAATCCAACGTCAGTTGACCGGCTGTAATATTTCCACTGGCGTTGCCGTAAGCACGCTGACGTAACGCATTGACATACCCCAATGCAGTTGTGGCATCACCCGTTGTCGCTCCTCTGAGAACAGCTTCTGCGTACATCAGGTAAACATCTGCCAGACGGAACAAGGGGTAATCGGTATCCACAAAATCGGGATGGGCATGGGGGGCTGCAGCTCCTGTAGAGGTAAGATTGGAGTATTTCGTAATGGCCCATCCATCGGTAAATTGGCCAATGTCAGAAATATCGAGTTTTTGGCCATCCGTCCAGAACATCGCGCGTTTGTCGGTATTTCCGCTCGGATCTGCAAATTTGTTCACAAAAGCTTTGGTCGTACGGATACCTCCCCAACCACCCCCAACACCGAATCTGGCAGGCGACATGCTTCCGCCAATCCCGGCATGGATGAGATAAGTCATCCCTCCATAGGTTTGGGTATGCTGACCGTCGGAAGTGATCGCTAAAATCATTTCAGGACTGAGGTTATTGTCTGCAGTGAAGTTATTGGCATACTTGGGTATTAAGGTATAACCGGCTGCAATTACTTTGTTGCAATAGGTAACACACTCGGTATTCTTATCCTGTCCGATATAAACTTTCGCATTCAGATAGAGTTTAGCTAAAAGCGTCCAGGCAGCGGCCTGATCGGCGCGCGCATACTCAAATCTCGGAGCGCCCAACACACCTTCAATCGCTTTCAGCTCAGATTCGATGTAAGTAAATAAGGCGGCGCGGGTTGTTTGCTTCGGAAAAAATGCGCCGGGAGAATCAGCCTCAGTGACAAAAGGAGGGTTGCCAAATAAATCAATGGCATGATAATAAGCCAATGCACGGATAAACCTGGCTTCGGCATTGTATTTCACGATATCAGCATCGGTTTTGCCCGTGGTTGCACGGATGTATTCGTTGCAAAGCGCCACCGTGTACATAATCCTGGAATAGATGGCTGCGATGAATACGTCGTTCGGGGCCCAGGTTTGCCAGTGGAAGTCTTTGATTGACGCATCATTCCATGCTATAACAGCTTCATCGGTAGATAATTCCTGCGCATTCCAATATTGACGGAGATAGTTCGAGAATCCCTCATCAATCCCGGCAATATCAGGTTGCCCTGCAGGACCTTGCTGGCCGCTTAACGCAAAAGTTGCATACAGTTTCGCCAATCCCTCTTTGTATGCCGCAGGGGAATCGTAAACAGTTAAAGATGTTACGATATTAGGGTCTTTCGGCGTAACATTCAAGTCTTTGACACAAGAGCCAATCATCACCGTGGCAAAGAGCAGAGCTAAAATTTTTATATTGTTGTTTTTCATGTCGTATCCTTAATAAAAAGTTAGAATGTAAGATTTACGCCAAGGACAAAGACTCTCGGGCGGGGATAGAAATTGTTGTCAATACCACCATTCACTTCAGGATCTAATCCTTTGTATTTGGTTACCGTAAAGGCATTTTGTACCGTAAAGCTCAACCGTGCTTTAACTTTTTTAAATTGATCAAAATTGTATCCGACACTCATGTTGTCCATTTTGAAGAAAGAGGCGTTCTCGATGTAGAAATCAGAGAAATACTGTGTATTCGTAAACTTCGCGTTGTTAACCAGCTTTGGAATATTGTTAAAGAATCCGGACTGGTTGTAAACGGTTGAGTATAGTGCCCCTGAAGCAACATTGTTATAAACATAGTTCCCAATGTTGGCCCTTCCTGAAAATGAGAAATCAAATTTTTTGTATTCAATCCGTGAATTGATTCCCAAAGTAACGTCAGGAGCCGGTTTTTTATAATGGTACTTGTTCAGGTTGTTGCTGGTAACAGTTCCTCCGGTAC
>JAJZSZ010000427.1 GCA_021849365.1 Bacteroidota bacterium
ATTATGGTTGATGATGACCGCATGCCCAAAGAACTGGCTGCCAAAGCTGAAATGAAAATGGTTCGTTTCCGCACGTTGGGCTGTTATCCGTTAACCGGAGCGGTAGAATCAGAAGCTGATACAATTGAAAAAATTGTGGAGGAAATGATGACTGTAACCGTTTCAGAACGCACTACGCGCGTGATTGACTTTGATCAGGACGGCTCGATGGAACAGAAAAAACGGGAAGGGTATTTTTAGAAGGGTTGTCGGGGTTAGAAATGTTATAATTGTTATCATCGTTCGTTTTGTTGTCATTGTTAATTAAAATCAACTTCAAAACAGTAAAGAATGAAAAGTTATAAAGACCTTGAAATATATAATCAGGCTTTTGATTTAGCCGTTCGGATATATTTCCTGACAATTAAACTTCCCAATCCCGACAAATTTGAAACTGGTAATCAGATAAGGCGTTCGAGCCAATCGATAAAAGATAATATTGTTGAAGGTTATGGCCGACGAAAGTACAAAGCCGATTTTATAAAGTTTCTGGTTTATAGTCATGCCTCATTGTTGGAATCAACATCACAGGCCGAATTTTTGAATACGATTCATCCTGAAACCGGTTGGCAAGAAATCGTAGAGGAGTTGAATAAATTGGGTATTAAAATCTCAAACTTCATAACTTACGTTGAAACCAACTGGAAAACCTGACAACAATTACAACAACGATAACAATTACAACAACGACAACATTTTAATATGACAACACCAAATATTGACATTAACGCTTACCTCGATCAGGACGAGAAAAAAGATTTACTTCGATTGCTCACTGCTGGTTCTGTTGACGATGGAAAATCGACACTGATTGGCCGTTTATTATTCGACAGCAAGAAGATTTACGAAGATCAGCTTTCGGCATTGGAACGCGATAGTAAACGCGTGGGTCATGCCGGTGAGGAAATCGACTATGCTCTCCTACTCGACGGCCTGAAAGCCGAACGCGAGCAGGGAATCACCATCGACGTTGCATACCGTTATTTCTCGACCAACAAGCGCAAATTCATTATTGCCGATACTCCGGGGCACACCCAATATACCCGCAATATGGTTACCGGCGCATCAACCGCCAACCTGGCTATTATCCTGATTGACGCCACTAAAGGAGTGATTACCCAAACACGTCGCCACACATTCCTGGTTTCGTTGTTGGGCATCAAACACGTGGTGCTGGCTGTTAATAAGATGGATTTGGTGAATTACGATCAGAAAGTGTTCGATGAAATTGTGGCTGATTACAAATCGTTCATCACTCAACTCGATGTTCCGGACGTAAATTTCATTCCGCTTTCGGCTTTAAAAGGCGAAAACGTGGTGGAGCCAACCACACAGATGCCTTGGTATCATGGCCCAAGCATGCTCGAATTCCTTGAATCGGTGCACATCAGCAGCGACCGCAATTTCGACGATATGCGTTTCCCGGTTCAGTATGTTCTGCGTCCCGATTTGGATTTCCGCGGATTTTCAGCCCGGGTTGCTTCAGGAATTGTGCGTAAAGGCGAAGAAATTATGGTATTGCCCTCGCGCAAAACATCGAAGATAAAAGAGATTATTACTTACGACGGAAACCTCGACGAGGCCTTTCCGCCGCAATCGGTTACCATTACGCTGGAAGACGAAATTGATATTTCGCGCGGCGACATGATCGTTTATCCAGACAATTTACCGCGAGTAGAGCGTCATTTCGAATCGATGCTGGTTTGGATGGACGAAAAACCGATGGATCCGAATGTACAGTTGTTCATCAAACACGCCAACAATACCACTCGTGTCAAATTCGATCAAATTAAATACAAAGTTGATGTAAATACCCTTCAGAAATCGTCAATCGATCATTTCGAGCTGAACGAAATTGGTCGCGTGGTGATGACCACCAACAAAGCCATTTTCTTCGATCCATACAAGAAAAACCGCAGCACAGGTTCGTTTATCCTGATTGATCCGATGACACATAACACGGTGGCCGTTGGGATGATCATCGATAAGCTGAATCCGGAAGATTTGCCGTCGAAAATTGTGGACGAAAAAACTTTGGAAGCTAACAAGAGCCGCATCCACCGGGGCGAATGTCTGGTTTCGGATGCACAGCGCGAAAAACGGTATAACCAAAAAGGCACCACGCTTTGGATTACCGGGCTACATGGTTCAGGCAAAAACGAACTGGCGTTTACGCTGGAAAAAGAATTATTCGAAGCCGGGGCAACCGTAGTTTTACTCGATGGAAGCTCAATCCGTTCTGGACTTTCAAATGAGCTGGACTTCTCTCCTGCCGACCGTGCCGAACATTTGCGCCGCGTGGCCCACATCAGCAAGTTGCTGAATGATCAGGGAATTATTACCATTTGCTCATTTATTTCGCCTGACGAAAACATTCGCAAGCAAGTGATTCAAATTATTGGCGAAGACCGCTTCAAGCTGATTCACATGGATGCCAGCCTCGAATTCTGCAAACAGAATAAACCTGAGCTGTACGAAAAATTCGAACAGGGATTAATTGAAAACCTGCCCGGAGCCGACCTTCAGTTTACTGAACCAGAAAATCCAACCTTGGTGCTGAAGCCTGAAAACAGGGCGACTAATACCAAAACCATCATGGAATATCTGGCCGACCACAAAATTTTCCCGTTGATTTAAAAAGATTTTAGACATCAGATTATAAACAAAGGACTCAGCAATGGGTCTTTTGTTGTTTTATATACACGCTTTTTCAGGAACTTTATCGGTGCTCATCTGTTTTTATTCTGGTCTTAAACAAAAAATTATGAGCGAACTGATAAACAACTCACACGAACGAAAACAAAAACTGAAAGCATTGATACTGAAGCTTCACGAAGGCGAATCGCAGGAAAATGTAAGGCACGAACTGATGGCTGGACTACAGGGAATTCCATACGGAGAAGTGGTTGAAGTGGAACAGGAACTGATTAGCGAAGGTCTTCCGGAGGAAGAAGTATTGCGCCTTTGCGATGCGCATTCTGCTGTACTGGAAGGACACATCGATTTGAGTGGCTCGAAAAATATTCCGGACGGTCACCCTATTGATGTAATGGTTCAGGAAAACAAAGAATTGAAAAAGGTAACTCACCAGATTAGCGAGCTGTTGGAGCAAATTGAATTTCAGCAAAGCCCGATTTCAACCGAACAACTGATGCGTTTGCGCGGGCTTTTCAACCAACTGACCGACGTTGACAAACATTACCAACGCAAAGAATACCTGCTGTTTCCGTTCCTGGAGCGCGAAGGAATTACCGGTCCGCCCAAAGTGATGTGGGGAAAGCACGACGAAATCCGCGACCTGATAAAAGGTAGCATCGAGATTTTGCAAACCGGCGACCTGAGCAAAGACGATTTGATGGCGGCAGTTGAAATTATTATGCAATCGGCTATTTATGGCGTTGAAGACATGACGCTGAAAGAAGAAGAAATTCTTTTCCCGATGGCAATGGATAAACTTACCGAGGCCGATTGGTACGAAATTGCCAGGCAATCGCTCGAAATTGGCTATTGCCTGTACGATCCTCAAACCGAATGGACCCCGGAATGGGCTGAAAAACAAAGCATCAATGAAGCGCAGAAATCGGGCAGCCACATTCAGTTGCCTTCAGGAGGATTCTCTGCCGAAGAATTGTTGTGCATCCTGAACACGCTTCCTGTTGATATTACGTTTGTGGACAAAGACGATAAAGTGAAATTCTTCAACCAGAGCGCCGACCGCATTTTTCAGCGCAACCGGGCCATTCTGAATCGGGATGTTCGCCACTGTCACCCACCGGCAAGCGCTCATATTGTTGATAAAATCATTGAAGATTTCCGAAGTGGAGCTCAAAGCC
>JAJZSZ010000428.1 GCA_021849365.1 Bacteroidota bacterium
TTGCTATCGCTTATTGAAAAACCCTGGTTTGCTGCGGGATTGTGTGTTTTTTTGCTAGGCTCATCGGTTTGGTTGACTGGCAAGATTGAAACAGGTTTTCTGCCAAAACTTGACGAAGGAACCATTGTGCTCGATTATTATTCTCCTTCGGGCACTTCGCTTGAAGAAACCGATGCACTTCTTCAGAAAACAGAAAAAATAATTATGGAACACCCCGATGTTGAATCTTACTCCCGACGGTTGGGTTTACGAATGGCTTTCAGGACTATACCTGCCAATTATGGCGATTATTTGATCCAGCTTAAGACATCGAGAAAGCAAACAACAGAAGCTGTAATCGATCAGTTACGAAAAAATATAGAGGCTAATGTTCCGGTATTAAACATTAGCTTTGGGCAACGGATTGCCGATTTACTGGGCGACCTGATGAATACGGCAGCCCCTATCGAGGTGAAAATTTTTGGGGACAGTCAACAGCGGCTCGAACAATTGGCTAAACAGGTAGGCCAGTCGATGTCGAAAGTGGGGGGCGTTGTGGATATTCAGAACGGGCTGGTCAACGCAGGGCCTTCCATTGTTTTCTTGCCCGACCAAAAAAAGCTGCTTCAAAACAATTTAAGCCTGACTGATTTCCGGGAACAGCTAAGTACCATTGTGAACGGCATCACTCTCGGCGTGAATATGTTGAACGTGAATATTTCGCCTCAGCAATCATCGCTTGGAGGCTTGCAGGTTGGCGAGATTCAGGAAGGGGAACAAATGTTAAAAATCAGGATGCGGTACAACAAATTCCTCGATAACAATATTGACGATGTGATGAAACATCCTCTGTTTATGAAAGATGGCACGGTTAAGCCATTAAGCCTTTTTTGTACATACAAAATTTTACCGGGCGAGATCGAGTTAACGCGTGAAGATCTAAAATCGGACATTGTGCTCACAGCCCGGCTCAATAACAAAGAACTTGGAACAGCTATCAGGGAAATTCAGGAGCAAATAAAAGCCGATGTGCAACTTCCTCAAGGGTACAGTATTGCCTATGGCGGCCAGTACTCAGAACAGCAGCAATCGTTCAAAGAGCTTATGTTTATCCTTGTTTCTGCCACTTTGCTCGTGTTTATGATTATCATATTTCTGTACAAAGATTTTATGATTTCATTGCTGGTCATCTTCATATCTGTCCTCGGAATGTCTGGAAGCTTGTGGGCCTTATTCCTTACCGGAACTCCTTTAAATGTAGGTAGTTATACTGGAATAATCATGATCGTTGGTATTATTGCCGAGAATGCCATTTTCACTGTTCAACAGTTTATGTGGGAATTGAAGAAAAGCCACAATGCAGAACACGCGATCAATTTTGCCATCTCGACCCGTATCCGGCCCAAATTAATGACCGCCATTTCGGCCATACTTGCTTTAATGCCGCTTGCACTCGGCGTTGGCCTTGGTGCTCAAATGCAACAGCCATTGGCTATTGCAGTTATTGGAGGGTTTGTGATGGCTATGCCGATGTTGCTCTTCGTTTTGCCTGCATTTTTGAAATTGATTTATAAACAAAAAGCCTAATGGTTGAATCATGAAAAAGATAGCGTTTTTATTCGTACTGTCAACGTTGACAATGGCTGGTTTTCCAACAGGGAAAACCAAAAATTCCGGGCTTAAACTTACAGATACCATAACCCTGCCCAATGTAAAAGGGGGATTTGATTTAATGGCGGCTGATGTTAAGGGCAAACGGTTGTTCGTATCTGCCCAGGATAATCATACCCTGGAAGTGGTTGATTTAAATGCCATGAAACAATTAAAAAGTTTGCCCGGTTTCGAAGAACCTAAATGGGTCGTTTACCGCCCCGAATCGAACCGGCTTTACGTGGCTACCGGACTTGATGGAAAAGTAACGGTTTTGGATGGCCGCACTTATCAAACCATCAAATCATTTCAATTCAGGGAAGCCTGCAATAACCTTCGCTTCGATGTCGGGAAAAACTTGCTGTATGTAGGCGTGGGCAAAACGTATGGGGCCATTGGTATTATTGACGTCCAGCATGATAAAATTGTGGGTGAAATTGCCCTGTCCAAATTCCCGAAACAGTTCGAATTGGACGGGAACAAAATGTACGTTAATGTTCCTGAATCCAATACCGTTGAAGTTGCCGATTTACAATCGCGAAAAGTTATCGCCACCTGGCCGGTAAAAGAAGCAAAGGACAACGTGCCAATGGCAATAGACAGGGCCCACCAACGGCTTTTTATTGGTTGCGAGCCCGGTAAACTCATTGTTTACGACCTCAAAACTGAAAAAGCAATTGCTTCAGTGGATATCAGTAAAGAAGCCGATGGTATTTACTACGATCAGAAACGATCACAAATTTATATCTCTTGCGGAGAAGGTTTTATTGATGTATTCAGCCAGGTTACCCCCGATAGTTATAAATCAATATCAAAAATACCAACGGTAAAAGGCGCTGGCACATCATTGTTTATCCCGGGACTCGACGTGTTTATTCTCGCAGTTCCGCAAAACGGTCAAAACAAAGCTGAAATCCGGGTATATAAACCAATGAATGGTATAAAATAATTGGATAGTATGAAGAAAATCCTTTTAATACTATTGCTTTTCCCTGTGTTTTCAGGTTATTCGCAGAATATTGACATCAAACTATTACGGGATATTAACCTTAACCGGAATGAACATCTTGATGGTTTTTTCAGAGGATTGACAAATTCTGCATCACCTGTTGCTTATGGAACACCGGTAATTCTATTTGGGATTGGGTTATTGAAGAAAGATTCAGGCCTTAAACAAAATGCCCTTTACGTTGGAGCCTCGGTTATCACTGCATCAGTTGTTTCAACCATTTTGAAAAATAGCATTAAACGAACAAGACCATTTACAACTTATCCGGATATTGAGAAAGTAACGAGTGGCGGAAGCTATTCATTTCCTTCGGGACATACATCCGACGCTTTTTCACTGGCTACCTCGGTTGCTATAGCTTATCCCAAATGGTACATTATTGCTCCGGCATTTTTGTGGGCAGGCGCTGTGGGATATTCACGCATGGATTTGGGCGTTCATTACCCGAGCGATGTATTGATGGGTGCAATTACCGGGGCGGGCTCAGCTTTTTTGTGTTATAAAGCCCAACGCTGGCTGAATAAAAGACCGAGAAAATGATCGAATACATGAATTCACTTGACACGCAATTATTCTTGTTTCTCAACGGCATGCACAATGCCTTTTCGATCCCATCATGTTTTGGTTCAGCGACAAACTGATCTGGGTTCCGATGTATCTGTTGATTGCCTTTTTCATCATCAGTCAATATAAAATGCGCGGCCTTTTGATGCTCCTTTTTGTGGGTGTTTTAATTACCCTGTGTGACCAAACTGCTTCGCATCTTATAAAAAATTTGGTTCTAAGGTTGCGCCCTTCGCATGAACCGGCTTTAGCGGGTTTGATTCATTTGAGCAAAGCCGGACGGGCGTGGCAGAACTTTTTCAATATATTGAAATTCGAAATATTTTAGTACAAAATAATAATCAATTGAAATGAAACGAAGAATCCTGAAAAGTGCCGGAAGGTTGAAATTTTATAATTATTTTTACATTGATTTTAAAGACTATGTACAAAACATTCTTAAAAATAATTGTTGTAATTATCGGAGTATTCTATATTGCTTCATTCTGCGAATTCGACCGGAATGAGAGCAGGCAGAATTACGATAACGAAACTCATGCCTACATCCACGTAGATAATGTTAATGCAAAACTGATAAAATTACCAGTTGACGCTAAACAGCTATGTACTGTTACTTTTAGAATTAACATTCCAAGTCAGACCTTTATATCAAA
>JAJZSZ010000429.1 GCA_021849365.1 Bacteroidota bacterium
ATCTAAAGTTCGGTGGTGGCGGCGCTGGGCAATGCAGCAGGTTTTTGGGCCAAACGCGGTGGTTTTCATGCTGAAGTTTTGGGCACCGAAAAGAAAGGACAGGTACATTTCAAGTGGGGTGGAAACGCCGAACAATTGCAGTTGCTTTTCCTTGAAATCAGGGAAAAATTGTTGACCGATTGTGCTCCACTGACTGAAAAGATGGAAGAGCGCGGCGGTGGAATCACCGGGCTCGAACTGAAAGTTTTGCCCAATATTTTGCCCAATTATTATCAGCTTGATGCTTCTTTCGAAACCTGCGATGCGATGGGCGCCAATTTCATTAATTCGTGCCTTGAGCAAATGGGCAAAAGCCTTCAGAATTATTTTCGGGAGAGCAAAGCTATTTCTGACTGCGACCGGGAATGCGAGATCATCATGGCCATTTTGTCGAATTATACACCTGAAAGTCATGTGAAAGTTTGGGTGGAATGTCCGGTGTCGAATCTGCTCGATGGCAACACCGAAGCCGAATGTGAAGCTTTTGCCCGACGATTTGAGCAGGCGGTTCGAATTTCGCAATTGGATGTTTCGCGGGCAGTAACGAACAACAAAGGTATTTTTAACGGCATCGACGCGCTGGCGGTGGCTACCGGTAACGACTTCCGGGCGATTGAAGCTTGCGGTCACGCGTTTGCCTCGCGAAATGGTCAGTACTCCGGATTAACCGATTTGCAGATTCAGGATGGAAAATTCCGATTCAGCATCGGACTGGCTTTAGCGGTTGGCGTGATAGGTGGGGTAACGGCTGTTCACCCGATGGCCAAACTGGCGATGAAAATTTTGGATAATCCTTCAGCTAAAGAGTTGATGATGTATCTGGCAGTTGCAGGACTGGCATCCAATTTTGCAGCAGTGAAAGCGCTGGTTTCTGTCGGCATCCAGAAAGGTCACATGAAAATGCACCTGAGCAACATCATGAATCAATTGCAGATTCCGGAGGAAAAGCGAGCCGAAATTCAGGATTATTTTCGGGATAAAACAGTGTCGTTTTCGGCAGTGGAGGAGTATTGGAAAAGTTCCGGGTTACGAGATTCGGGTTAGGAGTAATGCTTTGTTCAACGTTTTTTGAATATTGATTATTCGATATTCAATTTTGAAAATTTTCTTTTTTGTCTAAATTCTAATATCTGTTATCTATTGTCTTTCCGCTCTACATATCATGCCAACGGCAAGTTGCTGCTCACCAGTGAATATTTGGTTCTTCACGGGGCGAAGGCGATTGCTATGCCTCTTAATGTGGGTCAGCAAATGGCGGTTTCAATTGATTCGGAACGTAAAAACATACTTTGGCAGGCATTTTACCAAAATCAGGTTTGGTTTTCGTGCGAGCTTGATTCGGCGGATTTTTCGGTTTTGGCCACGACCGACCCGGGAAAAGCAACCACGCTCGTTCGCATATTGCAGGCAATCCGGTCGCTAAATCCCGACTTTTCGCTTGCTCCGGGTACTTCGTTTAAAACCACAATTGAAGCTAATCCTGAATGGGGATTGGGAAGTTCGAGCACCTTGCTGAGCCTGCTCTCGCAATTTGCCAATGTCGATCCGTTTGTGATGAATGAGATGGTTTTTCAGGGCTCGGGTTTCGACATTGCCTGTGCTACGGCCGATGGTCCGATTATTTATGTGAGAAACAAAGCAATTGAACCTGTTACGCTGGATTATCCTTTTGCCGACCAGCTTTTCCTGATTTATTCGGGCCGAAAAAAGCGAACAGCTACTGAAATCAGTGCTTTCCTGAAAGAAAAGAAGGTTTCGAAGCAACAGGTTGAAGAGGTTTCGCTGTTGACGGATGAGTTTTTGCGCTGTCGTGATCAGAATGAATTTAACCTGCTAATCAGGATGCATGAAGCGCTTATCAGTAAGCTGATTGAGCGGATAGCCATTAAACCAGAGCTATTTGCCGATTTTAAGGGAGAAGTGAAGTCGCTGGGAGCCTGGGGAGGCGATTTTTTCCTGGCATCAACCAATAAATGGACATTTGAGGAAGTCAGGAAATATTTTGAAAACAAAGGCCTGATGACGGTGTTTAAATGGAATGATCTGATTTTAAAACGGCAATAATCATGTCCGGAAATTCAAAACACATTCACCGAAGCGCCTGGCGGTGCCCGTCGAACATTGCGCTGGTGAAATATTGGGGGAAACGTGATTTCCAGAAACCGATGAACCCTTCGCTTAGTTTTGTGCTACAGAATGCCTTTACCGAAACTTCGGTTGAGCTGCACAAAAACGGAGATCAAAAAGTAGCTTTTTATTTTGATGGAAAGCCCGGCACCTTTGGCGAGCGGATAGAAAAGTATCTTGAACACGTTTCCGGAAAATTACCCTGGATAAGCAAATATAATTTCGCGATTCACAGCCAAAACAGCTTTCCGCATTCGGCCGGAATTGCCTCGTCAGCCTCATCGTTTGGAGCGTTGGCGTTGTGCCTGACTGAACTTGATTTTGCAATGTCGGAAAAAGATGCCGGCACACCTGATTTTTGGAAGGAGGCCTCTGAATTAGCACGAATGGGAAGCGGAAGTGCCTGCCGTTCAGTTTACCCGGGGTTTGCGCTTTGGGGCCAAACTCAGTTATTTGAGTCGGGCAGTGATGAATTTGCCATTTCGCTTACTGCAGGTATTCACCCGGTCTTTGAGGGACTTCGGGATGCCATCCTGATGGTTGATTCAGGAACAAAATCCGTTTCGAGTTCAACAGGACACCGGCTTATGGACAATCATTTTTTTCAAAGATCGCGCATTGCACAGGCCTACGAGAATGTAAATGAGCTTTACCTCGCTTTGCTGACAGGTGACCTGTCGAAGTTTATTGAGGTGACCGAAACCGAAGCGCTGAGTTTACACGCGATGATGATGACCTCGAGTCCATCATTTATTCTGCTGAAGCCTAATAGCCTGGAGCTGATTAACCGCATTCGTCGTTTTCGCGAGAAGGCTCAGATCCCGGTCTGTTTTACCATCGATGCCGGACCAAATATTCACCTGCTTTATTTTCAGGAGAACGAACTGGACGTGAAAGCTTTTATTGAAAGAGAGCTGATACAGTTTTGCGAAAATGGCAAATGGATGGAGGACCGGATTGGTGGAGGACCGGAAAGATTGATGAGCGTTTCGGGCTCCGAGATACGAAATACGGGTAAAATTGATCTTAACTCGCAACCTGCAACCCGAAAACCGTAACAATTTAATCATGGAATTTGGAACTTCTTTTAACTCAAAACTTTTGCTCTTTGGCGAATATGGCCTCATGTTTGGAGCGATGGCTTTAGCCGCGCCTTTTTCGATGTTCAATGGCCGATTGGCATTTGATACAGAAGGGCAGCACAACGCAAGTACCGACGAAATTCGGAGATTGGTAGTCCACCTGAAAATAAAGGAATCCGAACAGAATTTACACTTTCCGCTTGATTTGGACCAATTGGAGTCGGATTTGGAGAAAGGATTGTATTTTTATTCGAACATCCAGCAGCAATATGGTTTAGGAAGTTCGGGAGCCTTGGTGGCAGCGCTTTTCAGCAAATATGCTTTTCCGGCTGAAATGGGGAATAATCTTTCTCCTGAAATACTGAAAGCCAATTTTGCAATACTCGAAGGTTATTTTCATGGCCGAAGTTCGGGACTCGATCCGTTGATTTCGTATTTGAACAAACCTTTACAGATTAATTCGCAGAAACAAATTGTTCCGGTTGATTTCGACTACCGTAAAACCGGTATCGCCATGGCATTAATTGATACGCATACGACTGGAGCAACTGGTCCGCTGGTGCAGCATTTTATTGATCTGTTTAACCTTC